>DATHJA010000357.1:0-3189 GCA_035316475.1 Edaphobacter sp.
AGCAGCTACTGGACCGTGATGGTGATGGTCTTGTTGCTCTGACCGAACTGGTTGGTTGAGTAGAGTGTGTAAGTTGTCGTCGCCGTCGGATGAACCGTAGCTGTGTTTCCACGCACGGCGCCCACCTCGGGTGAGACGACATAGTAGCTTGCATTGTCAGCCGCCCAGGTCAGCGTCACAGCCGTACCCGCCGAAACGGTAAGGTTACTAGCGGTCAGGCTCGTGATGTTAGGAGCAGCTCCCTGCGCCAGGTTCGCAGCCGTCGTGATCGTCGGCATCTGAACGACCTCGAACGCCGAAGAGGGTACCTGCTTGAGCGTCGTAAGATCATCGTTATTCCAGCGATCGTCCGGAGCGCCGATCAGGAACAGGTTGCTTCCGTTGTCAGCCATGATCATGCCGTAGTTCTTGAGCGCGGTAAGGATGACCTTAGCCTGCGGTGGGAACGACGAGATGTCATAACCTGCCTTGAGCCTCATGCGCATGCCCATGGGCGCCGCATTCGCATCGGTGGAGTTGCCCGCCCAGTGCGTGGCCGGAGCGACAAACGCTGCCCGGCTGCGACGAAGCGTCATGCGGATGGCGTGATCGATATGGCCAGCCGCAACCTCGTCGTACCGCACAAGACCCGGGAACACGGGAAGACCTGCCGCATCGGTAGACGTCCACCGGAGCGGACGCGCGTTGGCGTTCTGCATATCCCAGACAGCTCCAGCTGCTGCCTGCCACGTTCCATCGCCCTGTGGATAAGCTCCGCCGATCTCGTACAGCCAGCAGTTGTCGCGATCGAGGACAAGGACGTGACGGTCGCCGTCACCGGGATTGGGAGAGCCCTCTATCAGAGTCGAGGTCGCGATCGGCATGGGGCCCGGATCGCTCTCATCGCCGTAGAGCGTGTAGTTGATGGTGGTCAAGGGCGAACCGCTTACGACCGTATATGGGATGCCGATAATGTTTCCGTCGTAGGTTCCCGCACCAAAGTTCGCATAGAGGTTGGCACCTCCGATGAAGCTGACCAGGTTACCGGAGTTCCCATCCACCGGCGCATTGGCGATGTTCTGCCGCCACGCATTATTTGCCGCGAAGGGAACGAATCCATTCAGGCTCGCGCCGGCGCCGAGATCCATCCCGCTGCATGCGGATGGTGTCGTCGAGGGCGGGGTTGTTGGATCTGTAGGAGTCGTCGTAGGGGGTGAAGTCGGCTCCGTCGGTGTCGTCGTTGGTGGGGTCGTTGGCTCAGAAGGGGTCGTCGTCGGAGGCGATGGCGCCTTGAGCTTCACGATGGTGTAACGAGTATTCGAACCTTGCCCATAGCTAAAGACACTTGCGGACAAAGCAATAACAGCCAGCATGGGGAGTGTGCGTGGCATAGTTGGCGATTCTCCTTAGTGACACACGCGCGCGCGCGCCATTTGTTGAATGGTTGAATGCCAAGGACAGGATGTTCGAAGGTTACTGCCTGCGGACCCGGGAGGAACTCTGCGGCTACGACTGTCGTAAGGTCAGAACTAATTTCGCAATTATAGAGTGGGATGCGACATTCTCAGGTGCTTTTGCGATTTAGCAGATCTTTTAATTCATCCACCGTTTATCGTTCGGATCGCGGCGAAGTTCATCCGGATCGATATAGCGACCATCCTTATCGAAGTGCACCTCGCGATTCTGCTTGCGCATATAAACCTCGAACTTGCGCGCGGCGCGGCGGCGTTTATATCGATAGTAGGAGTTGCGGAGCCCGTAAAGACGCTCGGTCACCCCGAAGACAAGACCTCGCCGCGGAGCAAAGCGCACAAAGAGAAACCCGGAGAAAGCTCCCGAAAGCTGCACCAGCGCCCCAAAGTTATCCGCCCCTTTCAGCAGAATAGCGATGGCAATCAGGATATAGATCGCGACAAGATACTTTGCCTTGATGCGAATCAGGAACCAGAGCAGAAACTCCTGGTCCCCAAAGAGCATCGCAATGGCTACAAGCATGCCAAAGACGCCCGCCCACACCCCAATCGCAACCGCGTCAGGGCGAAGGCCAAACAGATGCGTGAACGAGATCGCGGAAGCAATCGCCGCGCCGCCAATCACCGAGCTCCAGTACAGCTCCGTAAGCCACCGGCTACCGTAACTTCCCTCCAGCAGCGACCCCGTGAACCACAGCGTCAACATGCTGAAAACGATCGACAGGATCCCGGGATTGATCAGCGAATAGGTGAACAGCTGCCACAGCTCTCCACGAACCACTGCAAGAGGCTCAAGCAAAAGATGCGAGGTCAGCAGGCGGTTCAGCGGAGGAGATACCCAGGAAAGAATGGCGAGTGCGAAAAACGCGCCCACATTCAACAGAATGAGCCGGCGCACGGCTCCTCCGAAGGAGGGCAGGGCAAGCGGGATGGATCCAGTCCGGCGCATCGTGGGCTCGTCTCTTTCATTTCATCACACAGAACGCCTTCCTGCTCGGAGCCGGCCTACGGATTTCCACTTCAGGTTCGCTTCAGGACAGGCAACGAAGAACCGGCATATGCATCTCTGGGTGTGAAGCTAGGGAGCGCAAGAAGAAAGAACGCTCTTCCGGAAGATACGGAATTGTAATCATCGTTATGCTTGACGCCCCATATGGAGCAGTCGATAAATTTATTAGCAGGGAGTGTGACGCGGCCCCTTCGGCAAAGGATCGATCCAGTCGCGCACCTCTCCAGTTCGGAGGCTCATCATGGCTGTGGTATGTCCAGAATGCGATAATCCCCTCAATCTCGAAGATGGAATGGACGAAGGCGAAACCGTGCAGTGTGAGGAGTGCGGGGCGGAGCTGGAGATCGTCTCGACCGACCCCCTCGAGCTGGCCCCGGTCGAAGAAGCCGGCTACGACGACGAAGACGTCGCTCATCTTTCTGGGGAGGAAGACGAATAAATTCAGTCTCCGGGAGTGATTTCGTCTCCAGGGGCCGATCCGTATACTGAAACCATGAACGGTTTCCGGTTGCTTCCCTCTAACGTTGGTAAAGTCGCCTTGGCGTTTTCCTCGTTTTGCGCCTTCACGGTTGCCCCTGTGGCCCTTTCAGTTCAGGTGGCCGCTCAACAGCGCGGCCCGGCCCAGCGCGTGGTGCAGGGAAAGGTGACCGATCATGGGAATACCCCGGTGAAGGGTGCCGTCGTTTATCTCAAGGACGGCCGCTCGGTGAAGAGCTTCATCGCGAACGA
>DATHJA010000358.1:0-9819 GCA_035316475.1 Edaphobacter sp.
CTGGCTCAGCGCTCCCAGAAGTTCCAGGTGCACGGTGGCCAGCATGCAGCCCATGACGAGATGGAAGACTGCGTTTCGAATGGAGCAGGTCAGAATTGCGCTCCACTGCTGTGCCAGCCACCAGAGACCCACGGCAACGACTCCCCACCATACCCAGAACACGGTTCCAAAGAGGAGGACGGGGAGTCCCGGAGATCCTGGGTGTGTGGCAGACAGATAGCTGCGGCATACACCCGCCGTCAAAAGGGCCATGATGACCGACGCGGTGAACGCGACGATGGTTCCCCGCAGGTGCAATGAATTTATCTTGTCTTGTTGTTTGATCAAGGAAGCTCCTTCCATCGGTATTCTCATCGGAAGCTCTCCGCGGTTATGGTACAGCCGTTGCACTGCACTCGGCGCAGATTCTCTAGAGCAGCCTGCGCTTCTGTCTTTAGACGAGCCGCCTCTAACTGCGACCCTGCCGCCTGAAGCATGGATGCGTAAGCCAACTCTGTCAATAGATACCTCCGCGATCGCAGGCCGCCCGCCTTCAGGAGAACGAGCGCCTTTTGAAAGTCCGCCTGCGCTTGCTGGTAGTTGCCGGATAGTCCGTAGGTTTCAGCCCGCAGAGTGTAGACGGAGCCGAGCTTTGGGCAGTCAGGGCCGCACGCCTCTGTCATGAGCTCGATTGCGTGCTGATAGGCCTTGATTGCTTCGGCAAAGTTTCCTTCGGATCGGGCGAGTGCTCCTTTCACGGTAAAGATTGCCGCGAGATTGCCTTCATCCACATCGACCGCCCGCGGGAGCTGATCGAGTGCCTTGTTCATCCACTTGCGAGCTGCGGACAGGTCGTTCTGCTTGAGAGCAATATTGGTCAGATTGCTGGATGCCAGCGCTATGCCCGCGCGATTTCCTGTCTTCTCGTAGAGATGCAGGGCTCTGAGACGCAGCGCCTTGGCCGCACCGAGCTGTCCGGAGAGCTCTTCCACGCCGCCCAGATTATTGATGGCGGATGCAGTCTCCCGCTGCTCGTCGGGCAACTGGCTCAGTATGTGAATGGACTCTTCATAGCAGTGCCTTGCCTGGCTGTAGCGATCCAGATCTCTGTAGATGGAACCCAGCACGTTCAGAGCGATTCCACGGACGTCCTCGCTCCATGCAGTGGCGGCTTCGTGCATCAAGGGCTCGAGGATCGCTAAGGCTTCGGCTGACCTGCCTAGCTCATCGAGCTGGCGGGCGTCGAGTACTTGCTTTGGGAACTGCTGGCCGGGAGTTTCTCCGCAGGCTGGGTACGTCAGGGCAAGGATGAGTGCCGCAATCAGAACTGGGAGAGAGCAAGGGGGGTTCATGGAGACAGTATTCCCCGCCGGCGGCTCGCACTCGATCGCTATGCAGCGAGTCGGGCTGGCTTTGCAGGAAAAACCGGCAAATCAGCAGCGACCTCTTGTGGGACACAACCTTTCAGTTTCCGTAGCGTCCAAGTGCCAGATCATTTAGACTTGTCTCGCACCCCTGAATCGCGAAAGAATAGAAAAGGTCCAGCCCACGAGGTTCGGACGTCCCGGTTCATGCTATTTGAACCAAAGGAGTTACCCAGTTGCAGCTACGAAAACCACTTCTTCCCTTCTCTCTCCTCGCTCTCTCCGGCGGTCTCTGTTTCGCCGCCCAGCTCTCAAGCGATGCGAAGTCGGCGATTCCCCGTGACGTGCAGCAGATTATCTCCGTTGACTATCGCGCGATGCAGAACTCTCCGGCGGCGATGGAGCTGAAAGACCGCATTCTTCCACCTGAGCTCAAGCGGCTGGAGAGTGCACTGAAGACCTCCGGCCTGAAGGTCGATCAGGACGCTGATGTTCTAACCTTCGCGGCCTTTCGGGATGGTTCCTCCTCACAGGGATCCCACATTATGGGCGTGGCCCAGGGGCAGTTTCATACCCGCGAGATTATGGCGAACTTTGCCAAGAACAAGATCAAGCCCACGGTGCTGCGCAATAACAGCATCTATCCCATGGGTTCGAATGGGATGAGCGTCGTCTTCTTGAATCAGACTACGATGGTCTTCGGCGATCGGACCGCAGTCAAGACAGCGCTCGATGCCCGCGATGGATTCGCGTCCAATTTTCTTCAAAATAGCGATATGACCAATGAGATGCTTGCTGTTGATCAGCGAGCGGTCTGGAGTCTGCTGGACCAGAAGGGCACCCAGACGATGATGCGTTCGGTTCTTGGAGACGCGTCGCAGCTGGCGGATTACGATACGGTTCGCAACCGCATGAAGAGCTCACGCTACACGATGGACTTTCAGAACGGCGTGAAGTTCGACATGGCTGTCGTGATGAGCGATACCATGACCGCGGCAACGTGTGCCACGCTACTGAAGGGCGTTTCGCTGTTGAAGAAGACCCAGGGCAACCCGCTTGAAAAGAGCGCCCTCGATGAGACCACGATCGATTCGAACGCGGGGACGCTGACCGTCTCCTACTCTTCGACGGATAGCCAGTTCGCATCCCTGCTGACTTCCCCGCTCTTTCAGTCCGTCGTTCGATGATCCTCTGATTGCGAGATTTAGCCTGAAGAAGCGCCCTGATTGGGCGCTTCTTCAGGTTTGTGCAAGATCTTCCAATAAATCCTCAAAGGTCATCTGTGGTGACTATGCAGGTTGCAGCAATGGCGTCACTCGCGCCTTAACCTGCTCTGCGGTGAACGGCTTGCAGATGTATCCCTGGGCGCCGGCTGCGATCGCTCGAAGAACGAAAGGCTCACTTCCCTCCGTAGTGATCATGACAACGGGAACTCCGAACGCGAGCTTCTGCTCGCGCCGGGCCTCAAGAAACTGAAGACCGTCCATAACCGGCATGTTAATGTCACTGATAATGAGGCCGATCTTCATGGGACTGGCTGCATCCCCACGAAGAATCTCCAGCGCCTCTTCCCCATTCGAGGCCTCCACCGCTTCGGTGAGATCGAGACCGGACTGCCGAAGCGCCCTCTCGATTACCTTTCGCATTACCGACGAATCATCAATGATAAGTGCTCGCACCTACTCCTCCGCAATCAATGCCACTTTGAGTCTCTATCGGCGAAAAGAGGAGATGCTTGAGGCAAGACAGGCTTAGTCCTCTCTAACCGAAACCCTCACCGCTTTGGCACGGTACCTGCTTCAGACCTGTGCATGGACAGTGGACTCTACGCAGCCTACACGGGGTTGATGGCACGCACGCAGGCGCTCGACACTGCGGCCAATAACCTCTCCAACGCCGGAACAAATGGATTCCGCGCCCAGAGAGACTTCTTTCGCGGCGTTCTGGTGGACAGCCTTCGTCCCGGATCTCCGGCTGACTCGCAGGTGGGCCGTACGGTGAACGACTTCGGCATCCTGGGCGGAAACGCGCTCGATCTTGGACAGGGGCAACTGAACACGACAGGAAATCCTCTGGACCTTGCGATTCAGGGTGAAGGGTTTTTCGCCGTCAGTACGGCAAACGGAGTCCGTTATACGAGAGACGGGGCCTTCCGGCGCTCCTCGACCGGAGTGCTCGAGACAAGCCTCGGAGAGGCTGTGCTCGACGCCAAGCAGCAGCCGATCACGATTCCTACGGGAGATATTCACATCTCTCCGGACGGAAGTGTTTCGGTAGCCACTCCTGCGGGAAGTGCAATCGCGGGCCGGATCGCGATCTTCGATTTTACGAACCGGTATGCACTAACTGCGGAAGGGACCAATCGCTTCACAGCAAGCGGAGAGACGTCGGTTGCCGGCAAAGGTGTGATCGAACAAGGAGCGATTGAAGGAGCGAACCAGGACGCCATCCACGGGTCGATGCAGTTGGTTCTCGTGCAGCGGCAGGCCGAGATGATGCAGAAGGCGCTCAGCGTCTTCAACAACGAATTTGATAAGACCGCGGCCGAAGAACTGCCGCGCGTCTGAGTTTCAACCAAGGAGAGAAGAAGATGATCCGAGCGCTCTATACAGCGGCCAGCGGAATGAGTGCCCAGCAGGCCAATCTGGACACAGTAGCGAATAACCTGGCGAACTCGGCGACGGCTGGATTTCGCCGACGGCGTCTGCAGTTCGAAGACATGATCTACGAGAACATGATTACTCCGGGGTCGCCGCAGACCCAGCAGACGACCTCGGCTGGGTTGCAGATCGGTCTTGGAACCCGTTCTGCCGCAACCGAGGTCATCATGACCCAGGGAGACTATAACCAGACTTCGAACACGTACGACCTTGCCATTCAGGGGAGTGGATTCTTTCAGATCTCGCGCCCCGACGGCACAATCGCCTATACGCGCGCTGGAAACTTTCATCCCACCAATCAGGGCGTCCTGGTTACTGCCGACGGAGATCCTATGCTGCCGCAGATCACAATTCCCTCGAACGCCAAGGACGTGATGATCTCTCAGTATGGGGTCGTCTCCGCGACCATCCCCGGGCAGGCGACGCCCGCGCAGCTTGGCACCATCCAGCTTGCTACGTTTTCTAACCCCGGGGGGCTTCAATCCATCGGGGGGAATCTCTTTCTGCAGACCGACGCATCGGGGGTTCCTATCACCGATACTCCCGGCGGAAATACTGGCATGGGGACTCTGCAGCAGGGATATCTTGAAGGCTCCAATGTCGATGTTGTCGCCGAGTTCGTGCAGATGATCCTTGCGCAGCGTGCTTATGAGAGCAACTCGAAGGTCGTGCACGTGGCCGATGACATGTACTCCCA
Organism: Edaphobacter sp.; assembly: GCA_035316475.1. GTDB lineage: Bacteria > Acidobacteriota > Terriglobia > Terriglobales > Acidobacteriaceae > Edaphobacter. Next base: position 4,701 of record DATHJA010000358.1, read on the forward strand.
GATCAATGGTCTTGTGCGATAGGCCTTCGATGAATTCTTCCTCTTTTATCAGGGCATGTCTTCTGTTGACCATCGCTCTCGTGGTTCAGCACGGATCGATCGTCGCGATGGCCGAGCAGGTTTGTGCTCGAACACCAACCATGGCGCTTCAGGCTATGAACAGCAATGTGGCGGCGGAAGTGTTGGCGCAGGCAGATGGCTACCGCATTGCCAAGGTTCATCTGGACCCCTTGTTACATCGAAGCTGGGCGATGATCGCGAGTTGTGGCCACCCCGACAGGCCATGGATCGCGATGCTTTTGCCCGAGATGAAGCTGCGCGGCGCTCTGTCTTCCTTCGATAGCAGAACAGACCATTCGCAGTCGACACCGTTTCCAGTAGTCCACTCCGGTGATCTGGTGCAACTGCGAGGTAGCGAGAAGAACCTTCGCATCGAAGTTGCTGGAAAAGCTGAGGAGAGTGGCACTGTCGGAAGTATTGTGCATGTGCGCATGATCAACTCAGGCTTCGACATCGGGCGGGAACAGACACTTACCGGGATCGTTCGTGGCCCCGGAGACGTGGAGATTCGACCGTGAGAGCTTTCTTGAGATGGAACCGGAGAGAGGACTAGCTATGCGATTTCATTCCACAACGAGCCATATCTGTCGCCTGCTCCTGGCTGTGCTTTTGCTCTCATTGGCGGCAGGCGGCCAGATAACAGCCGTGAAAAAGCTGACTCGTCCTAATCCAAATGTTGCTGAAACATCTCTCCAGTCTTACCTGGAGCGTGTGCGTGCAGAAAACTCCATCTCTCAGGCTGCGCCCGGCTCTATCTGGGTTGACAGCGGAAGACTGACCAGAATGATGACCGACGTGCGGGCGATGCGTCCGCATGATCTGATCTCGGTGGTGGTCGCGGAGAATCTCGCGGCTTCAACAGATGGCACTGTAAAAAACTCGCGCACGTCCAACGCCAGCTCTCAGGTCTCCAACCTGTTCGGAACGCTTCATGCCGGCAATGCGCTGCAGAATCTTATCAACCAGAACTCTTCCGCAGGATTGAATGCGCAGGGCCAAAGCGGGACCAACTCCAGTCTGAGCACAATCCTAGGAGGACAGGTGATCGAGGTTCTACCCAACGGAATGCTGGTCATCGAAGCCGCGCGACAGGTTGAGTTCAGCCAGCAGACCCAGACGATTGTTCTTCATGGAATCGTTCGGCCCGAAGACATCTCGCAACAGAATCGGATTCTCTCGACCGCGATCTCCAGCCTTGAGCTGCAGGTACGTGGCAAAGGAATCATCACCGATTACACGCATCGGCCAAACGCTCTAGTCAGGCTGCTGCAATATTTACTGATCTTTTAGACACAGAGAGCAGGAACAGAGTGAGGGGCTTGGATATTCATTCGAGATGGACAGTGCGGCTTAGCCGGAGCGTTCGGTGGGGACTATGGATGGTCTTCCTATTAGGATCGAACCTTGCAGCTCTCGATCCCGCACCCAGCCAAAGGCTGGCGCGCGTCAAAGACATCGCCACTATCGAGGGGATCCGCGACAATCAGCTGGTCGGTTATGGAATTGTGGTGGGTCTGCAAGGAACAGGAGACAGCCAGCAGACAACCTTTCCCACACAGACTCTGGCGTCCACGCTTCTGCGTATGGGAGTGAGCGTTCCTGCCGCTGCAATCCGCGTGCAGAACCTCGCCGCCGTATTTGTCTCGGCGACGCTTCCCCCTTTTGCGCGTTCCGGAACCAAACTGGATATCACGGTCTCGTCTGCAGGAGATGCCCGCAGCCTTGAAGGAGGGTTGCTTCTGATGACGCCGCTCTATGGAGCCGATGGCAATATCTATGCTCAGGCGCAAGGGCCGCTCGTCGTTGGGGGATATTCGATCAGCGTAAACGGCAACATCAAGCAGATGAATCATCCGAATACGGCACGAGTACCGTTCGGCGCGATTGTCGAACGCGCGGTTGCCCTCGATCTTGAGGGAAAGAGCCAGTTTTCGCTGTTGCTGAACGATGCCGACTTCAAAAGTGCAGAGGCGGTTGCCAGTAACATCAATCGGACACTCAATAGAACTGCTGCTCATCCGGTCGATAGCCGAAGAATCATTCTGACCGCCAAGCCCGGAGAAGAGATCACCGCCTTTCTGGCGGAGGTCGAATCAATCGACGTTCCTACCTATCCCAGAGCAAAGGTGATTGTGAACGAACGTACAGGAACGGTAGTGATCGGAGGGACTGTTGTCCTCCAGCCAGTGTCGATTCTGCATGGCGGACTGGCTGTAAACGTTGTCAGCGAGTTTGAAGTCTCGCAGCCCAACGCCTTCGCTGGCGGCGATACAAAGGTCGTGCGGCAAACCAGCGTCGACGCTTTGGACAAGCCAGTCAACCGTATCGAACTGAAGCAGGGCGCGACTGTTGATGACCTGGTCCGCAGCCTTCAGACGATCGGAGCATCGGCGAGGGATGTCATCTCCATCCTGCAGGCTATGAAATCCGCCGGGGCTCTGGAAGCGGAGATAGAGGTCCTATGATCAATCTTCCAGGCGTTGCTACGTACGGCACCTCTAGCGAGGATATGCGTACCCGCGCAAAGCTGACCGATGCAGCTCAACAGTTTGAAGGCATGCTGCTTGAGGAGATGCTGAAGCCATTGCGTTCCAGCGGCGAAGATGGAGGTGGGGGAGAAGATGGAAACTCCGACGCCGGGACGGACACCATCAATAGCTTTGGAGTAGAGGCTGTCGCTAAGGCTATCTCAAGAAGCGGGGGGCTCGGCATTGCCCGCCAGGTTCTTCAGCAGATCACCGCAGAGCACGAGAAGCACTCGCGGTAAATCCTTAATCAGACAGGCAGGCTCACACGAGGCGGCTGCAGAGTAGCAGCCACCTCCGTGGAGTATGGGAGAAATTATTCTCCGTAGTAGTCGAGCCCAAGATGAGTGATCAGGCCTTCACCCATGATGTGTCGAAGAGTGTTCTTCAGCTTCATGTTCTGGATGAAGAGATCGTGTTCCGGATAGACTCCCGGCGCCGAATCGGGATCCTTGAAGTAGAAGCTGAGCCACTCCTGAATCCCCAGTCCGCGAAGCGACGGGGTGCGGGCGGCGAGATCCATGAAGAGGATGAGATCGAGCGCTAGAGGAGCCGCTAGAATCGAATCGCGGCAGAGGAAGTCGACCTTAAGCTGCATCGGATAACCGAGCCAGCCGAATATGTCGATATTGTCCCAGCCCTCTTTGTTATCACCGCGTGGTGGGTAATAGTTAATCCGCACCTTGTGGTAGAGGTCCTTGTAAAGCTCGGGGTGAAGCTCCGGCTGAAAGATGTAATCGAGCACGCCGAGCTTTGAGACCTCCTTGGTCTTGAAGGACTCCGGATCGTCGAGCACTTCACCGTCCCGATTGCCAAGAATGTTCGTCGAGTACCATCCGGCGACACCGAGGTTACGCACCTTGAATGCCGGCGCAAGAACCGTCTTGATGAATGTCTGACCGGTTTTGAAGTCTTTGCCGCAGATGGGGGCGTCCATCTTTTTCGAGAGCTCGCGGAGTGCGGGAATATCGACCGTAAGGTTTGGCGCGCCGTTCGCGAATGGAATGCCCTCTTTCAACGCGGCCCACGCGTAAAGCATGGAAGGAGAGATTGCGGGATCGTCTTCGGCCAGGCCCTTTTCGAAGGCTGCGAGGGTCTGGTGCACCGGCGCCTGCTCCATGAAGATCTCGGTCGAGCCGCACCAGATCATCACCTGACGGTCGGTCTTCGTCTTGAATTCCGTGATGTCGTTGCGGATCTGATTGGCGAGATCGCACTTGTTTTTGCCGGTTTTGATCTTCTTCCCCTCGAGTCGTTTCACATAGTGCTGATTGAATGCGGCCGGCATGGGTTCGATGGATTCAAGAAATGGACGAATCTGCTGGAGCTGATCGTTATCGAGCACCTGCGCAGTCTTAGCGGCGTCATAGAGATTGCCCCCGAAGATATCCCAGCCTGTAAAGACAAGGTCATCGAGAGAGGCCAGCGGAACAAATTCCTTGATAAGAGGACTGCGGGCCTCGGTACGCTTTCCGAGACGAATCGTTCCCATCTGCGAGGTGGAACCAATGGGAAGAGCGAGGCCATGTCGAACAGCCTCAATACCGGCGATGAGAGTCGTAGCAACGGCTCCCATACCGGGGATCATGACACCTAGTTTTCCTTGAGCTGGCTTAATACTGGATGCCGCATCGTTCGTTGCGGCGTTGGGCGTAGACATTGCGTTGACAGTACCCTTCTTTTCTTACGATTTTCCGTACGAACGGAAGGGTCAGTATCGCTCAGCAGAAACGAGGGTGCAAATAAAAGCCAGTGTTTACGAGGCTTTAACGCTAACTCTGCATCCTGTGGTTTCGCTGAAAAAGGCTGCGTTGTGATGTCATCAGACGGCTTCGTTGCGGATGCGGTTTCGCCAGTGCGTCCAGACAAACCAGGCGATTCCTGCAATCAGTGCAAGCTCCACCGCGAGATGAAAGCGATGAAAGATCTCCTTGAATCGGGGATCTGATTCCCAGCGATCACCGAGCTTCATGCCGACATATGCGAGCACGTAGCACCACGGCCATGAGCCGATGAAGGTGTAGATATGAAACCGAAGCTGCGGCATCCGAGCAATGCCCGCTGGCAGAGCGATAAAAGTGCGGACGACAGGAAGCAGCCGCGCAACCAGGACGGTAATTCCTCCGAACCGCTGGAAGAAGTGCTCCGTGCGATCGAGGTCGTGACGGCTGAGTAAGATGTAGCGTCCAAAGCGCTCAACGGCCGGACGTCCGCCCACCGCTCCCAGCCAGTAGGCAGGAAGCGAACCCAGGTTGCAGCCAATGGCACCGGCGGTGGCGACCCAGAAGAGTTTGAGCTGTCCTGTATGAACCAGGTAGCCGGCAAACGGCATGATGATCTCCGACGGCAGCGGAATGCAGGCGGACTCAATCCCCATCAGCAACGCGACTCCGGCGTAGCCGCCTGCGGAGATGACCGCAATGATAAATCCGGCGAGAACAGTAAGGATCTTTTCGGACATGCAGCTTTGAGTATATCGGTCAAAGCACGGTGTGCCCTGAATGCGCTAGCATGAATTATTCGGGAGAAAACGA
>DATHJA010000359.1:0-2652 GCA_035316475.1 Edaphobacter sp.
GGAATAGCTTTCCGTCCGTGAGTCATTTCCTGGTTCATGCCGGGTTTCCGTCCATGGTGATTTACAATCTGACCTAGAGCATAGCCAACACCAGAACTACCGCGGGAGCAGTTTTGCACTTAGGAAGAATCGAAGCAGAAGCAACCCCTGAGGTCCGGATCGACCGGCGGTCGAAGCGGTCTCGCATCAAGGCTCTTTCCACCTTTGCCTTCGCGGCAGTGTCCCTCGGTTCGCTTGTGGGTTGTGGGAACACTTATCGTCCTGTCGTCACCAGTATCAATCCCGTCGGGCCTGCCGCTCAGCCGGCAAGATACGCTGTTGTCATCTCCAGTCCGGCGACGAATCTGCCTGGCCTGGTTACGATCGTGGACTTCTCCGGCGACTCTGTTCTGATAACCGCGAACATCGGCGTCGATCCGTACTTCCTTATGCTCAACGCCTCGGGCAACACCGGCTATACGCTCAACAACGATAAGACGATGACCAGCTTCGACATCTCCACGTCGCTGCAGACCAGGGATGTCGTCCAGACTACGCTGCTCACCAACACAAATTCGAGCGGCCTCAACCCGAACAGCATCTTCGCGGATGCGACGGCCATCTTCGTCACCGAACCCGGCCGCGACGCCGTAGCCCAGCTCAGGGAGACGCCTCCGCCTCCCTCGCTCAACCAGGAGTTTCCCATCGATCCCGGCTACACCCCGGTATGGATCGCAGGTTTCTCCGGTTCGCCCCGCGCCTACGTCGTCAACCAGAACCAGACGAACGGCGGAAAGGGTGAAGTCGCTGCCATTGAAATCGCCAGCAGCACCATCTCCACCAAGATCGACGTAGGCGTCAACCCGGTCTATGGAGTCATGACCTCCGACGGCAGGCGCGCCTTCATCATGAACAAGGACGACAATACCGTCACGGTCATCAACGCGCAAGCCAACCAGCTCGACGTCCTTCCCACGCTCCCTCTTCCCAGCGCAGTCAACCCCATTCCCGTCGGGACCTCGCCCGTCTGGGCCGACCTCGCTCCCACCCGCAACGAGCTTGTTGTCCTCAACCAGGGTGATGGAACCTCGAAGGGCTCTGTCAGCCTCATCAACATTCCTCTCTGCTCCGTGGCGGCCCTTCCCGGCAACCCGAATTGCGACCCGAACAATCCCATCGACGCGAACGGCTTCGGCCAGTCGCTGACGGCCGCCCCCATCCCTGTCGGCGTCAATCCGCAGATGGTCGCCGTCCTGCAGGATGGCTCCCGCGCCTACGTCATCAACAAGGTTGACAGCACGGTCTCGGTCGTCAACCTGACCACCAACACCGTCACCGCCACCATTCCGGTCCCCGCGACCCCGCATCCCACCTTCATGGCGCTGATCAACGGAACTCCCACCGGCAAGGTCTACGTCACCTCGCCCGAGTCTAACTCGATGACCATCATCCGCACCGACACCGATAAGGTGGAGACCACCGTTCCACTGCAGGGCAAGGGAATCATGGTCCGGGCACAGCTCCCCTAAATCTGAACGAGATTTGAACCAAATCCAGCGGCCTCCTCCCAAAGGAGGCCGCTGTCACGTTAAACCTTCAGCAATTCGCCACTATCCGAGCGAAGCGAGGCCCTCCGCATTTTGGCCCGAACCGCCACCAAGCGGGTGCCCCATACATGACGCGGCATTGTCGCGGTATGTGTGGGTTCGCGGGATGCCCGGATGCCCATCCTTTGCAACGTCATCGCAAAGGGTAGGAAATGTAGACCGCAATCAACCAACAACTAGCTTCCCGCCAGCACAATCGGCATCGTAGGCGACTGCGACCCGTCCCCATCCTCCACCGTCACCCCAAACGCCTTCGCCCGAACCGCTCTGGGCAGTGGAGGAAGCATGACATTGGCGTTCCCCTTCGCATCCGGCCGGAAGGTCCCCGCCGGGATCGGATCGCGCCCGTCGGCAGGAATCAGCCACAGCTCATAGGTCCTGCCAGGCTCCAGAGCCTCCAGACGGCTCCCCAGGAACACCAGCGTGCCCTTGTCTGCGGCATAGAGGACATGTCCCTCCGGAGCCGCATCTCCCGCGCCCTGCGAGGTGCCAGACAACACGATCTGTTGCGCGGAGGCATCCGTCATCGTATCCAGCAGCCGTCTGGAGCCGGCTCCCTCGCCTCTCAGCCGCTCCACCTCCCCCGTCTGGCTGATCAGCCGTGCGTGATACTCCTCCCGCTGCTGATAAAGCCACACCCCGGCAACGGCAAGTCCTGCAGCTGCCGCCCATCCCAGCCACAGCATAAGGTTTTGCAGCAGGCTGCTTCGCCGAGGAGATGGCCGGTCCTCATCTGCATCCTCTCTCTCGCTACGTTCCTTCCCTGTGGCACGCTGCCCGCGCGTCCGCAATACGAGGTTCGGTTCTTCGATGGGCTCGCGTCGCTCAACCAGCTCCATCCGCGGGTTTCGTTCTGCAGGCTCGGCCGGCGCGATCTTCTTCTCCCGTGCCGCCTGGTGCAGGATGCGCTCCCGAACGCCTGCAGCCGGGGAGTGCATCTCGATGGCATACGCGCACGCGGCCAGATCGCCCTGCAGGCGGGCCAGCTCCTGCCTGCAGAAGGCGCAGCCGTTCACATGGGCTGCCGCTCTTCTGTGCTCGTCGCCTTCCAGCAGCTGCATCGCGA
>DATHJA010000360.1:0-2313 GCA_035316475.1 Edaphobacter sp.
AACCTCAGGCAGTATCGTTTCGACGACCTATAACTATTTCACGAAGCGCCCGAACGAGTCGGGCGGTCTTTCTCAACTCACCGGCCGCCTGGAGTACTTTATTCCGATTCGATCGCGCGATGTAGTCTTCGCGCAGATCCAAGGAGGCACAAGCTTCGGCGCCAGCAACCTCGGCCTGGGCGGCCTTACGCTTGGCGGCCCCCTGCGGTTGAGTGCATACGCCAGAAACGAGCTTCTGGGCACCGATTACTTCCTGGGCCAGATCGGCTACCTCCATCAGCTGGCAAAGTTCAACCCGGTCTTCGCGGATACGATCTATGTCGGAGGTCTCTACGAGATCGGGAAGATGTACGGAGGAAACGCACAGACTCCGCAGACCCCCAACGATGTAGCCGCCGCAATCGTCATCAAGACACTCGTGGGCCCGGTCCTCGGGGGGATCAGTATCGGAGACAGTGACCATCGCAGGTGGTTTTTCGGTGTGGGCCGGGTCTTCTGAGCCTTGCCTCACAGGCAATTTATGATGGATGTCTATGAGCGAGCTCGTAACCCTCAATGAGATCCGCGCGGCAAAAGAGAGAATCCACGACGTCGCAGTAAGAACCCCGCTTTACCGCCTGGAACGGGCGAGACTTCAACTGGCGAAGCTGCCGGAACCCTCGTTCGATCTCTACATTAAGGCCGAAAGCGAGCAGCCGATCGGCAGCTTCAAGCTGCGCGGAGCCTACAACATGGTCTCGCAGCTCTCGCCCGAAGCGCGCTCGCGAGGCGTGATTACCTATTCGAGCGGCAACCATGCGCAAGGAGTCGCGTACGCGGCGCGAGCGCTGGGAGCGAAGGCCGTGATCGTGATGCCGTCGAATGCCCCAGAGGTGAAGAAGGCTGCGACGAGGGCTCTGGGAGCAGAGATCGTTGAGGTAGGGCCGGCGTCCTCCGAGAGACTCAAAAAAGCCGAAGAGCTGGTGGCCCAGTTCGGATATGCCATGATTCCACCCTACGACGCTCCCGAGATCGTCGCCGGTCAGGGCACATGCGGGCTGGAGATCGTAGAGCAGCTTCCCGACGTGGACCTGGTGCTCGCGCCAGTGAGCGGTGGCGGTCTGCTGAGCGGAGTCTCCACCGCTGTAAAGCTCGCGGCGCAGGAGGGACTGGCGTCGCCCGACATAAAGGTGTGGGGTGCGGAGCCGGAGCTGGCGGCGGATGCGCGCGAGAGCTTCTACTCCAAAACTCTGGTGGAGTGGCCTGCGGAGAAGACGACCCGGACGATTGGAGATGGTCTGCGAACGCAGAGTCTCGGGACACTGAACTTCGAGCACATCCTGCGTCACGTCGACGGCATCGTGACCGTAACCGAGGAAGAGATCTACGCTGCTCTGCGTATATTCCTGACCGCGACCAAGCTGATTGCCGAGCCCAGCGGCGCTGTGACCCTGGCGGCGGCGCTCTTCCACGCGCACGAGCTGCCTGCCGCGCGCAAGGTCGCGGTCGTGTTGAGCGGAGGTAATCTGGAGCCTGCGCTGCGCGAGCGGCTGGAGAGTGAGATTACGGCAACGGCTGCGCAATGAAAGCGGTTGGCTCTCACTCTACAGGGGAGCGCCGTCTAATCTAATATGTCGGCTATGCAAAATGAATGGTTGTGCGAAAGGTTGCGTCTGCTAGGCGCGTGCGCCGCCCTGCTGCTTATGATGTCTCCGGCTTCATGGGCGCAGAAGTCGAAGAAAGACTCCGGATACGATCGGGCAGCCCGTGCGACGGTCTTGCACGATGCCAATGTCTACGTGGCGGCCGATGCAAACTCGCAGCGAGTCTCGTTCGTCGCTCCGGGACACGAGGTCGTCGTCGTCGAGCGTAGCTCGCCCTGGGTCAAGGTCTTCGCCAACACTGACGTCCAGGAGGATCCCGAGGACAAGCCCGAGTTTGGCGATGAGTCGGCGCCCACACCTGCCTCAGGATGGATTCGCGACAAGGGTGTCGTCGGGCCCACCACAGCCGAAGGGGACCTGATTCTGTACGGCGCCGCCGCCAACCTTGAAGACGCCGCTACGAAACCGAACGCTCCCAAGGACGCCGCGATGGAGGCGCATCTGTTGTACCGGCGGGTAGCCGAATACTTTCCCCAGTCCCCCCTGGCGTCCGAAGCAGCCTGGCGCTCGGCGGATATCCGCTGGCAACTGGAGAAACGGGACATCAGCTCGCTTCCTTCCGCGAAGGAGCAGGACGCTATATTGCGGCCCAGGCTCTTCGAGGGCGAGATGAAGAAGATCCTCAAAAACTATCCCGGATCGAAGTACGCGGCGATGGCAGCCTTCGAGA
>DATHJA010000361.1:0-5114 GCA_035316475.1 Edaphobacter sp.
GCCCGTCTTTCCGAAGGGCTCGATCTTCACCTGCCCCGGAGCCGCACCCTGCACGCGCGAAAGGTAAGCCATCGTCTCCGCATAATCAGGAGTAGTCGCATAGCAGCTCTTCTCCGCCGGCGTCGCCCACTCGTCATGCACCGTGCAGGCCCCGACCGTTGGAGCATCCATCAACCGCGGCTTGGCAACCGTCTGCCCATCCGCCATACCAGCCAACACCGTTACCGCAAGCAAACCGAGCCAGCATCGCATCTCGAACCCTCAAAATAACCGTCTCATATCTATCACGGTATGGATACACTCTGGCCTGCTTGCTCGCGCTCCCCACAATCTCTATCTTGACTCTATGGAACAGAATCTCTGGAACTCCGTCGACCGCTACCTCACAGACACACTCATCTCTCCAGACCAGCGCATCGAAGATGCTCTGGAGGCGAATGCCTGCGCCGGGCTTCCCGCCATCGACGTCGCTCCCAACCAGGGCAAGCTGCTCCATCTCCTCGCCCGCGTCCAGGGAGCAAAACGCATCCTCGAGATCGGTACCCTCGGCGGCTACTCCACCATCTGGCTCGCCCGCGCGCTTCCCTCCACCGGGCAGCTCATCACCCTCGAGCTCAACCCAAAGCACGCCACCATCGCCGGCTCCAACGTCCAGCGCGCCGGTCTCTCTTCGCGGGTCGACATCCGCGTCGGCCCAGCGCTCGACTCCCTCGCCGCGCTCCACGCAGAAAAGCCCGCGCCGTTCGACTTCATCTTCCTCGACGCCGACAAGCCCAACAACCCCAACTATCTTGATTGGGCCGTCAAACTCTCCCGTCCCGGCACCCTCATCGTCGCCGACAACGTCGTGCGCGAAGGAGCCATCGTCGACGAGACCAGTAAAGACGCCAGCGTCAAAGGAACCCGCACTTTCCTTGAGAAACTCGGCAATCACCCACAGCTCGACGCCACAGCGATCCAGACCGTAGGGGTCAAAGGCTACGACGGCTTCGCTATCGCCATCGTCAAGCCTTGATCCCAGTTACGTCAGATCGTCCGTGTCGAACGCCGGGCGCTTTCTTCCCAGCGCCGAAATATCTCGGGAGTCGCCCACCAGCCCCTTCACCACCTCGTCGATCTCGTCATCGACATCGGCAGTGGCAACCAGCCGCGCCGGAGGATCGGCCAGCTTCACGCTCTCGAGCAGCACCGTCGCATGGGCCACAGCTACATTGTCCTGGTTCAGACCTTCAGGAGTCTTGGCCTTAATTCCCACTTCGCCGGGCTTCACCCCCAGCAGCTCGGCCACACGTTCCCGCAACTCTCCCGCAATCGGAACGATCTTCGGCTTTGCCAGCACCAGAACCGTATCCACATTGACGATCTTGTATCCCGCCGTCGCGACCTCTTCCAATGCAGTCTGCAGAAAGATATGCGAGGCAGCGCCCTTCCACCGCGGATCGCTCGGCGGAAAGAACGTCCCTATATCTCCAGCCGAAACCGCGCCCAACAGAGCATCGGTAATCGCGTGCAGCAACACGTCCCCATCGGAGTGCCCCGCCAATCCCTCCGGATGCTCAATCGGCAACCCACCGATGATCAGCGGCACGCCCGGCTTGAATGAATGCGAATCGAACCCGTATCCGATTCTCATGCTCATCGCGCACCTGCCTGCCCAAGATAAAACTCCGCCAGCTCAATATCCCCCGGCTGCGTAATCTTGAAGTTCTTCGCCGACCCCGCCACCACCGCAACCTCCACCCCAGCCCGCTCCAGCAGACTAGCCTCGTCCGTCCCGGCAAAGCCATCGGCATCTGCCTCCGCATAGGCTCGCCGCAGCAACCCTACCCGCGCACCCTGCGGAGTCTGCGCCAGCACAATCCTCTCGCGCGGAATAGTCGCCGTGATAATCGCGCCGTCAGCGGTCCGCTCCACCTGCTTGATCGTATCCACGGCCGGAAGGCCGACAATCGCCGCGCCATGCCGCTCCACAGCATCAATCGTCCGCTCGATCGTCGCAGCATCGATCAGAGGCCGCACCGCATCATGAACCAGAACGATATCCTCATCCTTACTCTCGAGCGCTGCCAGCGCATTGCCTACCGACTCCTGTCTGGAATCGCCGCCCTCCACCACATGAACGCGCGGACCTAGCGTATGCTCACGGATCTGGGCCTCCACACGCTCACGCTCCGTGGCACGAACTGCGACACACACCGCATCCACGCGAGAGACCTCCACAAACGCTCTCACCGAGCGCACCAGAACCGGAACCCCGCCAACGCTCAAAAACTGCTTCGGCGCAGCCGCGTGTGACCCCACAGCCATTCGCGTCCCAATGCCCGCCGCCGGAAGAATTACAAAAACTCGCATAACCGCGAAGTATACAAGATCGCGCCGCGATTTCCCCGCGCATCGCCGCTCCAGCGCTCAACGAGTAATATTGGCTCTGTGCCCGACCCCACGCTGCCATCAGAGCAATATCTTCAACGGCAACGCGCTCGCGAGCTTCGGGTCGCGCACTTTGAAAAGATCCACCTCCGCCTGGGCAACCTCCGCCTCCTTTTCTTCCTCCTGCAGGTTGCAGTGGTCTGGTGGTACTTTCACGCTCACAGCTTTTCGCCACGATGGCTTCCGGTTCCCGCTGTTCTCTTTGTAGCGGTGGCCTTCTTCCATGCAAAAATCCTTCAGAAGCAAGCCATCGCCAAACGCGCTGTGGACTTCTATCGCCAGGGACTCGCGCGGCTCGAAGACCGCTGGCCAGGCACAGGTCAACGCGGGGAGCGTTTCGATATCTCCACCCATCTCTACGCGGCCGACCTCGACCTCTTCGGACATGGAAGTCTCTTCGAGCTGCTCTCGGCCGCCCGTACCCGCATGGGAGAAGACACGCTTGCCTCCTGGCTGCTCAATCCCTCCGATCTGCCTGCGATCCACGAGCGTCATGTCGCCATCGCCGACCTCCGCAGCCGTCTCGACTTCCGCGAGGACATGGCTGTCCTCAGCGACAACCTACAGGCAGCTGTCCGGCCCGACGAGTTGACTCAATGGGCCCAATCTCCCCTACAGCTCCGAAACCGATTCGTTCGCTGGCTTGCGCTCCTGCTCTCTGTCCTCATCGTCGCGGCCTCCGCCTACTGGATCACAACAGGCGACAAACTTCCCTTCCTCCTGATCCTCCTGCTGGAGGGAATCGTCGTCCTCCTCCACCGCGCCCGGGTCATGAAGGTTCTCCACCAGGCCGAACATGCCCTGGCGGATCTCAAGCTGCTCTCCGCGCTCTTTGCCACCATGGAGAAAGAGCACTTCCAGGCCTCCGGTCTTCAGGCTCTGCGGGATAGTCTCTCCACCGATCAGGTAACGGCATCTCAGGCCATCGCTCGCCTCGACACCATCGGTCAGTGCATCCAGTCCCTCGAAAATCCGCTCATGCGGCTGCTGGACATTCCGCTTCTCTACTCTGTCCAGCTTGCCTTCGTCGCCGACGCCTGGCGCCAACGCTATGGGGAGCGAGTTCCCACATGGCTCTCTGCTCTCGGCGAGATGGAAGCCCTCCTCTCTCTTGCGACCTACAGCTTCGAGCATCCTGCCGACCCCTTTCCCAGCTTTGTCTCCGGCGAACCCCGCTTCCACGCCACAGCGCTCGGACACCCACTCCTGCCGGCTTCGCGTTGTGTCCGCAACAACCTCTTTCTCGGAGACCAGCAGAGAATCATCCTCGTCAGCGGCTCCAACATGTCCGGCAAGAGCACTCTCATGCGCGCCGTCGGCATCAATATCGTCCTCGCCATGGCAGGAGCGCCCGTCCGCGCCCAATCCCTCGAGCTCACTTCCCTGCGCGTCGGCGCCAGCATCCTCGTCAACGACTCTCTGCAAAAGGGCAGCTCCCGCTTCTACGCGGAGATCACTCGTCTCCGCAACATCCGCGACCTCGCCCACCGAACCCCGCCGCTGCTCTTTCTCTTCGACGAGATGCTTCAGGGCACCAACTCCCGCGATCGCCTCGTCGGCGCCGAGGGTATCGTCAGGGCTCTGCTCCAGACCAGCGCAATCGGCCTCATCAGCACGCACGACCTGGCCCTGACCTCGCTCCGCAGTGGCTCGCTGCACAATATGCACTTTCAGGATGAGATCGATGGCGATAAGATGAAATTCGATTTCATCCTTCGCAACGGTCCCGTCACCCGCAGTAATGGAGTCGAGCTGATGCGCCTCATCGGCCTCGACGTCTAAGCTTTTAGCCAGCAGTTTCAGCAGAGTAGCGGAAATATCTCCGGCTCCGGCCGCTCGGCAGCGCAGATTTTCACTTGGAGGCATATTTCCTCCTGAGCTATATTCTGCTCAACGATCGAAGTCGAATGGTTACTTATGCGTATTCACACTTACCCGAAGAAAGCCCTCCCCTCATCACTCCGCCGAACCCTTGCGCCCCTGGCGAAGACGATCTACAAAAATGACCTTAACCAACTCGCTCTTCACTTCCACACGGATAAGTGGGGCAAACACTGGTACACCCAGCACTACCAACGCTACTTCCATGAACTGAGAAACAAGCCTCTCAACATCCTTGAGATCGGTGTCGGGGGCTACGAGGACTCCAACACCGGTGGTGAGTCGCTCCGCATGTGGAAGGCCTACTTCGTCAAAAGTCAGATCGTAGGCATCGACCTCTGCGATAAGACTCATTTCCGCGAGCATCGCATCGATATCCGTCAGTGCGATCAGACCGACGAGAAGGCGCTCCAGGCACTCTCAAACGAGTACGGTGGATTCGACATCATCATCGATGACGGAAGCCACCTCAATGAGCATGTCATCACGACGTTTCAGATTCTCTTCCCCTTGCTCCGGCCCAACGGAATCTACAGCGTCGAAGATACCCAGACCTCCTACTGGCCCGGTTGGGGCGGAGGAATGAAGAACCCACATTCCGCGGTGAACTTCTTCAAAGGTCTTTCCGATGGCCTCAACTACGTCGAATATCCGATCGAAAACTATACCCCAAGCTACTTCGATCAGAACATCGTCGAAATCGCCTTTTTTCACAATCTCATCCTGATTCGTAAGGGAACAAACGACGAGAAGCCGAACGCTCAGGAGCTGCTCAAGCGAGAGATAGAAGCCTCCCCGAGCAT
>DATHJA010000362.1:0-6175 GCA_035316475.1 Edaphobacter sp.
CGGATGCTTGCGAAGAGAGAGGGCTCGCTCTCGAGAACGCTGGAGATGGAGGGGAGATTGTCTGATCGGGGCTTCATGTCAGTTCCGGATGATGTTTGGGGTGAGATGGCCGAGGGAGCGCGAGAAGGAGAAGAGACGAGCATATCAGCGCGAGTGCCATGAGAAGGAAGCCGGCGCGTGAGCTTCCGGTGAGGGCTTGCAGAAGGCCGACCAGATAGCTTCCGGCGAATGCTCCAAGAGCTCCGCAGCTATTGATTAATGCCAGAACCTCCGCGGTGACGTTTTTAGGAAGACGTTCGGGGATGATGGCGAAGAAGGGACCGTAGGGGGCGTACATGCATCCGCCGGCGAGGACGAGGCAGACGAAGGCAGCAGGAAAGCTTTTGTCTGCAAGAAGGAAGGAGCCGAGCATGCTGATTCCTGACAGGAGAAGAAACGGCCAGACGAGAGATTCGCGGCGCTGCGTCTTGTCGGAGAGGAAGGATGCGAGCAGCATGAGGAGGATTGCGGCCAGATAGGGGATCGCGGAGAACACGCCGGTCTGCCCCATGGAGAGAGAGCCACCCTGGCGGACGATGGTGGGAAGCCACAGGACAAAACCGTAGACGCCCAGGCTCCAACAGAAATATTGGATGGAGAGCAGGATGACGTCTCCGCGAAGGAGAGCCTCCTTGACGGATTTTACGGGATCGAGCGAGGTCTGCTCCTGGGCTAGTTCCTCCTCCAGCCGTTCGGCTGCCGTTGTGGTGAGCCAGTTGGTTTCGGCGGGGCGATCGCGAATGAGGAAGATCCAGGCGAGAGCCCAGGCGATGGAAGGGAGGCCTTCGAGGATGAAGGTGGTCTGCCAGCCGTAAGCCTGGATCAGGTATCCGGTGATGGCGGACATCCAGAGGACGGTGACGGGATTGCCGAGGATGAGGATGGCGTTGGCGCGAGAGCGCTCTTCGCGAGTGAACCAGCGGGTGAGCAGGAGAAGCATCGCGGGGAAGATGATGCTTTCGGCTACTCCCAGGAGGAAGCGATTGAGGGCGAGGAGCCAGAAGTGCCGAATGATGCCGGTGAGCGCGGCGAGCGAGCCCCAGAGGATAAGCGCGGCGAAGATGAGCCAGCGCGCGCTGCGTGTTCTTGCGAACCGGGCTCCGGGGATCTGAAAGGTGAAGTAGCCGAGAAAGAAGAGGGAGCCGAGCAGGGAGCTCTGGGAGCCTGTGATATGCAACGTGTCGGCGAGGCCGGCTGCTGCTCCGAAGCCGTAGTTTGCACGATCGAGATAGGCGAGGCTGTAGGTGATGAAGGCCGCGGGGAGAAGATAGGTCCACCGCTTTTTCAAGGATGCCTGAATCGTCCGCTCCTGCTGAGGCGAAGGAGGGAGAGATTGCGGCTTGAGAGGAGGTGGGATCACTTTGTCCTGAGAGAAAATTCAACAGCAGTGTCAGCTCATGTACCAGCCGCCATTGAGATTGATGGTCTGTCCAGTGATGTAGCCGTTGGACGCGAGAAAGGTGATGGCGTCGGCTACTTCGTCGGCGAGGCCGAAGCGGCCTACGGGAAGAAGATCGGGCTGGATATTCTTGTTGTCGCGGATCATCTCGGTTTCGATGAGTGCAGGGGCGATGGCGTTGGAGGTGATGCCCTCTTTTGCAAGCAGGTTGGAGTAGCTGTGCATGAGGCCGAGCATACCGGCCTTGCTTGCGGCATAGTGCGGCCCGATGACGCCACCTGTTTGCGCGGCGATCGAGGAGATAAAGATGAGCCGTCCCCATTTGCGTTGACGTATGGAGGGAAGGACTGCCTGCGAGACGAGGAAGGCGGAGGTAAGGTTGGTGTCGATGGTGCGTCTCCAATCGTCGAGGGTGAGTTCGAGGAAGGGACGGGTGGGATTGATGCCGGCGTTGTTGACGAGGATGTCGATGGGGCCGAGCTCTTGCTGGACCCGGTGGATCATGTCGTCGACTTCGCTGGATTGCGAGACATCGGCACGTATGGCGAGAGCGCGGCGGCCAGATTGCCGGATCACATGGACGATCGAGGCGGCGTCCTCTTCAGACTGAAGGTAGTTGACTGCGATGTTGCAGCCGGCGGCGGCGAGCGAGAGAGCCGCTGCGCGTCCGATGCCGCGGGAGCCGCCGGTAATGAGTGCCGTCTTTCCGGTGAGCGATTCCAAAGAGGGGTTCCTGAGAGAGTAGCGGAGGTGCAGGGCTTGCGAGTGTCCTCAAGGCTAGCGTAGTTGAAACTGCTTCGACAAGTTTTGAGAGGTGAACAAATAGATAGAGGTGAATAAAAGTGTCATTCCGAGCGAAACTGCGTAGCCGCGCAGTCGAGGAACGGGATGGAAGGAATCCCCGTATTTTGCTTGTACTGCCACAAAAGATTCGCGGTAGAGAAGCGGATTTCCCCACTCCGCCTCTCACAGGAAAGCCGTGAGAGGCTCCGGTCGAAATGACACTCTCTTAAATGATTCCCTCAATGATCCCCACATCTCTGAAGGTGGCTCGTTGTTCACCGCGGTCGGCGCTCGTTACTTGCCGACCCATCCTCCGTCGACGTAGAGCGACTGGCCTGTGACGTAGGCGGCTTCGTCGGAGGCGAGGAAGGCCGCGACTGCTCCGATCTCGCAGGGATGGCCGGGACGGCCAAGCGAGATCTGGGAGACGACCTGAGGCAGGATCTCGGGGTTTTCGAGGACCCAGCGGATCATGGGGGTATCGATGAGGCCGGGGTGAATGCAGTTGACGCGGATGCCGTGCACTCCAACTTCGGCAGAGATGTTGCGCGTGAGCGCCTCGATGGCGAGTTTGCTGGGAGCGTAGTGAGTGCGGCCGGGGAGGACGCGCGCGGCCTGGATGGATCCTATATTGATGATGGCGCCTTTGCGGCCCTCAGCGATGAGGCGCTTGCAGAAAGACTGGGAGCACATCCATTCGCTCTTGAGGTTGGTCTGGGTGACCTCGTCCCACTGCTCGTCGGTCAGCTCGGTGAAGGGGACAATGGTTTCGATTCCGGCGTTGTTGACAAGGATGTCGACGGGACCAAGCTTTTCCCAGGCGATGTCGAAGAGTCGCTCGACGTCGGCGCGGAGGGTGACGTTGCCGGGGACAACGATGGCGCGGCGGCCTCTGTCCTGAATTCTTTTTGCAACCTCTTCGGTGCGGTCGTCCGCTACCAGGTCGTTGATGACGACGTCGGCGCCTTCTTCGGCAAAGGCCTCCGCGATTCCACGTCCGATTCCCTGACCTGCTCCAGTTACAACGGCGATTTTGCCCTTCAGCTTCATGATTTGTCCTTTAAGGTTTGTCGCTCCAGCGGATCTGATGTCTTCGCTCCAAACGAGGCCTGCCGTCAATGAATCGTCCAACCGCCATCGACCATGATGGTGTGACCGACGATCATGTCGGCGAAGGGGCTGGAGAGGAACAAGACCGCTCCGACGAGATCTTCAGGCTGGTTCCATCGTCCGCGCGGGATCATCTCCTGGGTGGCCCATTCCTTATAGCCGGGGCGTTCGAGGATGTTTTTGCGGGATTCGGTCTCGGTGATGCAGGGAGCGACGGTGTTGACGAGGACACCCTGATGCGCCCATTCGAGGGAGAGAGCCTTGGCAAGATGATGCACGGCGGCCTTGGCAGCGGCATAGACGGCGCGCTTCTTGAAGGCGACCTCGCCGAAGTTCGATCCGATGTGGATGATCCTGCCCCCTCCCTGGGCCAGCATGACGCGGGCCGCGGCCTGGGACGCGAAGAAGACGCTTTTGACGGTGGCATCGAAGGTCTTGTCGTACTCTTCTTCGGTAACGTCGATCGCGTCGCCGGTGCCGGTCCAGCTGGCATTGTTAACGAGGATATCGACGCGCCCGAAGCGGCCGACGGCCTGCTCGATCATAGCCTGACAGTCCGCAACCTTATTTACATCGGTAGGGACGATCAGGGCCTCCCGGCCCAGTGCTTCAATCTCCTGCTGGAGCTCCTGAATATCCTTCATCCTGGGGCCCGGGTACTTTGCGAGCACGAGGTGAGCTCCTGCCTCTGCGAGACCGAGAGCGATGGCGCGCCCGATGCCCTGTGAGGCTCCGGTAACGACGGCAATTTTGTCTTTCAGACCAAAGCTGGAATAGTCCGGCAAGAGATCCTCCTCCGCGTTCCGATGCAGTCCGCTAAAAAAAACGCTCCAGGCGCGTCCTCGGGGCCAGATGATTGTTGCATAAAGTGACAAACGCGTTGCGCATAGTGCAAACATGGGAAATCTTATCTTTCAGGCGCACAGGCGTCAAGGCATGACCCAGCACCCTGTTAGATCCAGGAGATGGTTGCTGGGAAGCCTTGAAGCATCCTTGACAGAGCTACTGTGGCGTTGCGGATTTATTGCGTTTTATGCAAAATGAATTGCTGTCTACGCATTGACTTTTCCGCGTGGCAGCCAGAGTATCTTCCCGGAGGGAACCTTGAATCGCATTATAAGTCGCCGTTATTTTCTATCTCAGGCCGCGCTGGCCTCTGCCGCTTTCGCGACGAAGCCAGGTTTTTCGGCACCGGCGAAGAAACGGAACATCCATGTGGGGTATACGGGAATCACCTGGAGGAACTCGGAGGTCGATCAGGCGATCTCGTCGGTTGCGTCTCTAGGGTTCTATGGTTTTGAGACGTTTGCGGAGGTTCTAGCCAAGGCGGAGGAGAAGGGCGGTGGCCTGAAGCCGGTGCTGGACCAGAACCATCTTCCGCTGATCTCCAGCTACTGCACGATGAACCTGACCGATGCTTCGCGAAAGAAGGACGAGGTGGCGAAGGCGGTGAGCTGGTGCGGATTGATCAAGCGGGCGAATGGCCGCATCTTTGTGCTGGGGCCGAATGCAGTACCGCGGAAGACGTATGATTTTTCGGTCAACAAGGCCAACATAATCAGCGCATTGAATGACATTGCCAAGGCGGTGACCGATGAGGGGCTGACTCCTGTGCTGCACCAACATACGGGGACCTGCATCGAATCGCGCGATGAGACCTATGCGGTTCTGGATACCGTGGATACGAGACATTTAAAGTTTGGTCCGGATGTAGGGCAGTTGACCAAGGGAGGTCAGGACGCCCTGAAGGTGGTCAAGGACTTTCTGCCTCTGGTCCAGCATATGCACCTTAAGGATTTCAATGGGAAGGATAAGCGTCTTGCGGGCTACTGCCCGCTGGGTCAGGGGAAGGTCGATGTTCCTGGGATCCTGGATCTAATGGAAGGCCGAAAGATTAGTGGTATGGTAATGGTCGAGCTTGATAATGACTTCAGCGACCCGTCCCCCGTTCCCTCGGCAACATTGGCAAAGGAGAGCCGGGACTATCTGCAGTCGATCGGGGTCAGATTTCGAGCGTGAACAGTAGAGTCCATGCCCAAAAAAGCAGCCCAGATACCCTTCATTCAGAGTCTCGACCGCGGTTTGACGATTCTGCAAGCGGTCGCGACATCACGTCAGCCAGTAACGTTAGGGGAGCTGGCGGAGTTGCTAGGTGTGGATCGAAGCAGCGCGTTTCGCCTGGCTCAGACGCTGCGCCGGCGCGGCTTCCTGTCGAGTCCCGCCGGGCGAAAGGACTACATCCTCGGTTCGGCGATGTGGACTCTGTCGCGCCAGTATGACTGGAGCAATATGCTGGTCCGCGTGGCCCATCAGGAGCTGAAGGCGCTGGCGAATGGGTTGAACGAGACGGCGCACCTCGCGATTCGGGAGGGCAAGAGCGCTCTCTTCATCGACTCGGTTCATGCACGCCATGTGATTGTCGTTGCGGGGCAGACGGGTGAGTTGGTCCCCCTGCACTCCACCGCCCACGGAAAGGCCCTGCTGGCTGATCTGGAGGAGAAGGATCTGCGCACGATCTTCGGAGCCGAGGCCCTGCCGAAGTTCACGAAGACGACGATCAAGACGCTTCCCGCTCTGGTCAAGGAATGCGTCGGAATCCGCGAACGCGGATATGCTGTGGACGAGGCGGAGTATATGGAGGGGATGCGCTGCGTGGCGGCTCCGATCCGTCTCAACAATGGAATGATTGTAGGATCCATCGGCATCTCGGCCCCGGCCTCGCGGTTTCTGAAGGAGCATTATTCTTCGTACTCGAAGTCGGTCGTTCTGTGCGCCCGGAAGATAGGCGAGCTTCTGAGCACGTCGGAAGAGATTGCAGCGCAGAGCGCGTAATTCTCAAAGTCT
>DATHJA010000363.1:0-19532 GCA_035316475.1 Edaphobacter sp.
CGCCATCTTTCCATTGATGAACTTGAACTGCGAGCCATAGAGCTGCTGCTTGCCCTCTGCCACCAGTTCCTTATCGACGACCAGCGCCAGACTCGAGCCGTCGATCTTGTCCTCGGCGGCTAACGTCTGCAACTCGGGTAAGAGTCTCCTCTGCCACGCGTGGTCCGCCGTATGCGTCAGAATAAGCATCGCGCCATTCGACGCCTCGATCCCCACAAGCGAGATCACCGGCCAACCGCTCTTCGCAACGATCTGCTTCAGCTCTTCGGTCAGACGTCTGTCCGTTGCCGAAAGCGCCGCGATCATCGCCTGGGTCGGCTTCGAAGTCTTCTGCCCATGCGTAAATCCTCGCGCTGCCTGATCCTCATCGCGCATCCGCAACAGTTCTCGCTGCAAGGCAGCATCGGTCCCCGGCCCATTCTTTTCGATCAGGGCATCATGCCGTTTCTTCGCTTCCATCTCCCATGCAGCGGGCTTTTCATTACTGGCCGATTGCTGCACAGCCGCTAGCTCGTTTGACGAGAACACAAAAAGGCAGACGGCAACAACACAAAGCAAAGGCAAATGGAGGCGGGGCATGCCCTCATTCTATGAGAATCGCACGAAGTCCGCCGGATGCCCTATCTTCGCCGCACATCTCAATAAAAGACGGACGACCGGTCCGCTCCAGCCGTCCGTCTCTCAGTCTCTTACCAGTTCTGCAACTGTCCTTTTCCCCATTCTCCATGCGGCATATCCCAGGAGATTGTGTCCACCGGCGGTACGAGAGCAGCAGCCGCCGGGGTTACAGCCGATGAGGTGGTGATGCCCGCTAATACTGAATGGCTCAGAACGAACTCCCCGACCTTCGTCGTACCGGAGTCGACCTCGACGGTGCAATCCGGGTTGACGACGCCGTTATAGTTGGTTGTAAGTGGGTCCTGTAGCACTCCATCGACGATAACGATCTCGGTTACGCCCACATTCACTACCCCGCTTTGACTCCCGCTATTACTGAAGATGAACTTAATGGTGCCCTTCCTGACGTTTTCTCCCGTGCCGCCGTCGACGAGACTGTTAAACGACAGCCCGTTAAGCATGTCCGCCGTGCACCCTCCCGCAGCATTCGATGTCAACTTCGCCATCGAGGAATTAGCTGCCAGATTCGTCGTCGAGGGATCTTGCGTCTTGGTCCCCGTATAGACTCCGTCATCGCCATTGTCTCCGTTGGCGAGAAGGCTGAACGAGCCGCCTTCGCGAGTGGTCTGGTTCAACGAAGTTACGCTGAGATTAAACGTGCGTTTGTAGCCGGTTGCCTGAACCGTGAGCGTTCCATCGCACCCGTTGAGGCCGTTAAATGTGTAGTTCCCCGTCACTGCGGTATGCTCGGTAAGCGTGCTATCGATCTCTTCGTCCAGCTTTCCATCGGTGATATTGCCGGAGCCGTCCAGCACAATGTAGCCAGTGGTGTTGCGTTCTTGTTCAAAATGGAATATCCCCTCCAGAAGATCAACCACGTGCTTTGCACCTCCCCCTATAACGAATTTTCCATTGAGATTGCTCTCGATGCAGGAGTATTGGGCATGAGCGGAAACCGCGGTAAAGGCCGCGGCCACTATCATCAAAGCGATTCGCATGAGTTTCATAACCGTTCCCTCTTTCTCTGCGTTGGTGATGCGGCAATGATCTTGCACCGGTGCGCTCGTCCTGCGCACCGGCACACGCGTCGACTCTTTGTCTATGGGAGAGGTTGCAGTAAAACTGCTGAAGCATGCGAGCGCCCACTGCGAATCCGAACGACTCGCTCGTCTCCTGGCGATGTCAGCTCGCAGCAGGCGCTCACACGAAAGTGGATCAGCTTAAAGCTGTGTTCAACTTCTTCGGATCATCTCTTGGGGTAATACTGGCAGGCAACGTAATCGTGTCCGCCTCCTGTCCCATTGGGGAAGACGACCGCTCCCCATTTGCCCCCTGATCTTTCACATGCGTACTTCAGATCAAGCACAGCCTTGAACAGCGCGCTACCCTGCTTGAACTGTCCATTCGACGTGTAATTTGCGAAGTACCACTTGGCGGGCTCAATGATGCCGGGAGGATCATAGAACTTCCACGCACAGCCCTGACCTAGGCTAACCGGGAACTTTTGTGTCATGGTCGCAATAGCATCTTGAACCAACGGCAGGTTGGCAGTGTCTGTGCAAACCTTATTCGGATTGTCAAACTCCACGTGGGCATACGCCCTGTTCGAGGCTGCAAGCGACATGAAGAAGATGGCGCCCGTCACAATAAAGAAGCGAGCGAGCATAGATACGGTCTTTTTCGCAATGTTCAGCATCGTTTTTCTCCTTTAGGGCAGTTGTGTGACAGCGATTGGTTCCACGCACGGTCCAAGCGACGTGTTGCTGCAATCCGTCACCACCGTGCGTCGTCCGGTAAAGGGATTGACCTGAAACAGGACTGCCGCGGACGGATTGGCTTCCAGGTATTCATCGGCGACAAGCAGATTGCCGCTGATGCCAGGAACGCCCACAATGGCATGCTCGTCCCCTCCCAGCATGCCCTGAGAAGAATTGCCGAAGTCAGTCACGATCGTACGATTCCCGAGACTACTAATCCGTAACACCGCACCAGACTCGTTGGCGCCGAGTTCGTTGTCGGTCACGTAAATCGCTGTCCCCAGTCCGAGCAATCCAGTCGCTGCCGTCGCAATCTCCTGCGGAGAAACTCCGACCTGCCCCTGTGACGAATCGCCAAGATCGCTCAACAGGGTACGGTTGCCAAAGATGTCCACGGCAAAGACAGCGCCCACACCATTGGTTCCCGCATTGTTATCCAGCACGACGAAACCGGCATTCAATCGCAGGGCCTGTAAGATTCCTGCGGGTACCGTGGCGATGGAGACGGGATTTAAGCCGAGAGGACCCTGCGCAGCATTGCCAAAGTCAGTCAGAAGAGTGCGGGTGCCTGTCCCTGGATCTACGCGGAACAGTCCACCGGAGCCGTTGGTGCCGGCATCGCTGTCGATGACATAGATCTGCGTCCCCAACCCGAGAAGGCCATTCGAGATCACCACTCCCGTCGGGTCAGCGCCAATTGGCCCCTGAGCGCTGTTGCCAAAGTCGCTCAGCAATGTGCGATTCCCCGTGGAGGGGTTGACTGTGAATACGCCACCATCGTTGTGGGTTCCCGCCTCGCGGTCGACGACAACAAGAACCTGTCCAAGCCCGAGCAGGCCCGCCGGAGCCCACGTAATGGCATTCAATCCGCCACCCCCGATAGGTCCTTGGGCACTGTTGCCGAAGTCGCTCAGGATAGTGCGAGTCCCTCCGCTTCCTACCTTGAGCAAAACACCGCCAGGAATAGCTGCCGTGGCGAGTTGATTGGGATCATCTGGATCAGGGAGAGGGAAACTAGCGACTTGCGTACCCAGCCCGGAATCCGCGATGACGGTGGTTTGAGCTTGGACATTCAGCCCTTCTATGAAGCAAAGGGTTGTAAATGCCCATATGACGGCAGCACTCTTTCGATAAAGCATACCGACGCTCCTTGATGAAGCACTCTGGTTAGGTCAAACATCTGTGCGCAATATCTGCAAAGGACGCAGATACCTTCTGATCGTGCAACTCAGATTTGAGGGGGAGGTTGCAGGGGGAAACAAAACGCAGGGCAGAGGGACCAAATGAGGAATCGAAAACCAGCGAGCTACTGGCTGCGAATCGAGTAACTCAGCCGTCCAAGAATCTACCCAGGTTGCCTGTAAGTCAATAGCGTGCAGCCACTTTCACGATTTCTTCATCACCAGGACATTCGAAGACAGGAACCCTGAGCTCATTGAAAGGCTTCCAAATCCTGTCAAGCGCATAAACCACGTATCTTCCTCAAACCAAGAGGGATCCAGGTTGCGGATCAGTTCTACTCGCTTCGTTACAATAGATTTAGGTGGAAAAACAAACCGCCCCCGAAGATTACCCTTCGGGGCGGTTTCTATGTAAGGCGTAAACTATTTGTTATCAATATTTTGATATCTAAACAGCTTATTATCAATATTTTACGAAGAATGTCCCCTGCCAAGATCAATAGAATCAATATTTTGCACAAAAACGAGGAGGGGACCCCCTCATAGATAAGCAGGATAAGAGGTGCCGTCTTCAGGCCGTGAAGCTCGTGCCACAGCCGCAGCTTTTGGTCGAGTTGGGATTGATGAAGTTGAATCCCTGCCGCATCAGCGTCTCCTCAAAGTCCAGCACCATTCCGGCCAGATAAAGAAAGCTCTTCGGATCCACAAAGAGGCGAACAGCACCGCCGCCCGTAGGATCGCCCGGCGTCTCGACGCCAGCGCCGAAGACGAACACACGATCCCGCTCCCGCGGCTGTGAATCGAACCGGATCGAGTAACTCAGCCCCGAGCAGCCGCCGCCCATCACGCCCAAGCGCAGGCCACCCTGCTCCGGCGAGACGCCCTCCTTGGCCATGGCCACGCGGATACGCTTCAGCGCATTCTTCGTGATCTCGACCGCGGCCTTCGCGCGCGGCTGCAGCCCCTCGGCCGTCAGCAGCGTCATCCCCGCAAAGGGATCCTTCGGCTGCTCGGCAACGGCGGCCGTGCCGTTCTGCGAAGTCGTCGGCTGAATCGAAACCATGGACATGAAAGCTACCTCAACCGTGTCTCACGTCCCACGGAGGACGCAGGGAAAGAACCGCTCCCTGAAGCGGATATGCTGAAATTTTGATGATGCAAAATCACCCCGCGACGCGCGAAATACTCGCTCGGCACGGGGTGCGATGTCTTGAATCGGAGCCTTAGTGGGCTGCGACCGCAGCAGCTTCGGTCTCGGCGACGCTGTTCTTCTTCTTCCAGTCTCCGATCGCTGCACGGATGGCGTCTTCCGCCAGAACCGAGCAGTGAATCTTCACTGGAGGAAGCGCAAGCTCCTTGACAATGTCAGTGTTCGAGATCGCCATTGCCTCGGCGACCGTCTTGCCCTTCACCCACTCGGTAGCGAGTGAGCTGGAAGCAATAGCCGAGCCACAGCCGAAGGTCTTGAACTTCGCGTCCTCGATCACTTGGGTCTCGGGATTCACCTTGATCTGCAGGCGCATAACGTCGCCGCACTCGGGGGCGCCAACCAGGCCGGTTCCGACCTCTTGCGCGCTCTTGTCGAGAGTGCCAACGTTCCGGGGATTGTTGTAATGGTCTACGACCTTGTCGCTATATGCCATGGGAAGTCCTCGCTTCTATAGATGATAACTCTTATCGCCAGGGTGCGCCATGGGGCCATCTTTTCCCTAAATGTAACAAATTACGGAATCTTGCGGGACAAGAAAAGCGCCGGTTCCGGCCTCGTCGAGCTGGCTTTGCTCAAAGCCGACGGAATTTATGTCCATAAGACGCCACACGAGCCTGCAGAAGTCTGCAGAGAGAAACTCACTCCTCTCTCATCCAGGCAAGGAAAATTCAATCCTATTTGTCGCAATTCAGGCTTTGGATTTGGATGTGTTCCCAGAGGAATTCCTATCTCATCCGCTGTTCCGGAAAGCTCATCCGCGTCGGAACATGCATTGGTCTTGCAATTGCTTTGGACGGTGGTAGGCCCCCCTAAAAAATCAAAAAGCAACATTGCTTCACCACTTTCCGAATGAAGGATTAACAAGATGATGAGGAAGAGTCTTGCTCTATGCGCGATTCTCATTGGGCTGGCGACTGCGCCAGCTATCGCAGATACCTTTCACAACGGCGGTTTCGAAAACGGTGACCTCTCTGGCTGGACACAGGGAGGAGGATACTGGGCCGGGGAATGGCCCATCAACCCGACACAGTATCTTCCAGGAGGAAGCCTCAACAACTCCTCGTATATGGTCAACACGGTCGTCACTCCAGGCATTGACCCCATCAGCGGCCTGAACAAGGTCTACAACGGCAATTATGCTGTTCAGGTCAACGACTCCAACAACAACAATTCGATCTCGGTGATCAGCCAGACGGTCAGCAACTATACCGACACAAACATCTACTTCGCCTGGCAGGCAGTCCTGCAGGGCTCGCATGACCTCACCGATTCCGACAACTTCACTCTGAAGCTGACGAACGTCACCAAGGGCATCGATCTGTACAACGTCTCGTACAGCTCGGCATCCGCTGCGGGAACCTCGCTGTTCAACTACAACAGCGGGCTCGACTGGTACTACACCAACTGGCAGGTCCAGAACCTGGACGTCTCGCAGTACGTCGGCGATACGTTCACCCTGACGCTTCTTGGCTCTGACTGCCCCTATGGCGGCCACGCCGGATACGTCTATCTGGATGGCTTCGGGGGCGCACCGCCGATCGAAGATCCGGGTGGCTCCCCTGTTCCCGAACCTTCTACCTTTGCCTTGCTCGGTTCTGGCGTAGCCGCTTTGGCTGCACGGTTCCGCCGCAAGCTGATGGGCGCCGAGGCCTGATCGAGACTCGATCCAGCACTTTGCAAAGAAACGAGGGGCGCAGTCTCAACCGCGCCTCTCGTTTTCATTGAATCTTTCCTTAGAGGCTTCGCTCAAGATGACGCCGTAATTCAGGGGATGAAGACCGACAGATGGAGAAACCCACAGACACTCGAATTCGATCACGGATGAGGGCTCTCTGATGGATCGTTGTCGGGGCCATAGGTCGGATATGGCAGAGGCTCATTGCTGGTAGGCATGGCGCTCAGGGTCGCGAGGTCTGCCTTTAGCGTCTGCCAGCTTGAAGGACGGGATTTGGTCGTGAAGGGCAGACTGAGATCCTCATAATAAGCAAGGATGTCTTCCTTGATGCCCGGTGGGAGGGGTTGGGTGGGATTCGCGGCCAGGCGATGAACGAGTTTGCAGTACGTCTCGTCGGTCAGCGGGTAGCCGCTGGGACGGACAATGCTTCCAGTATCGAGATCGCGATTTCTGAGAGGGTGACGGGGATCAGAAGAACTGCGTGGAACGGCTTGGGTGGAACTGGGCTGCACCTGCAGCGGATCGAGAGATAGTGGCGCCGATTTTCCATCCGCCGCTCCAACCTCTGCAGGCGCGGCAGCGGAAGGGAGGGGAGGAGTGAATCGACGCAGGGTGAAGTTCAGAGCATCGGTCGAGCGCAGCACCGAACGCATGTACTCGCGGTTGGTCTCCGGTCTGGGACCTTTGACCGCAGCAAGCTTGATGGGCCCGACCTTAGGGAGGATGTAGAGGAACCAGGCGAGAGTGTAGGTCCCGATGCCCGCTCTTCTGCGATAGCTGGCCCAGTCGTTTTTTGCGGCCACGGCAGCAATCTCAGAGGTGAGACGCTGGAGTTCGGGAGAGTCAACAACTGGCGGCTCCTTGTGGCGATGCAGGAGGTTTACGGAAAAGGCGATCCGCGGAATGAAGGTTCGTACGGCGAACCTGTAGGCCTTTACGTTGACACGGCGTCCTTTGCCTTTGGTGAAGTCTTCGGCGATGCCGTAGGTCTGGTAGAACGCTAGTTCAAGCTGTCGCTGGGGTACTTGAAGACCAACATGGCTGAGATAGTGCGCAGGTGCGAAGTGAGCGTGACTGATCTCATTAATATCGAATCCAAACTCTGTGCGAATGTGTTGCGATTCGCCTTCCGCGTACAGCACAGAACGGCCGTATCTCTGTCCGAGTTTAGGGAATTCGATGGGAACGGCGAGGTTGGTTGCATCGGCGTGTCCGATATTGTCGCCGATGTAGTGGGAGAGCGCGCCGACCGCGAAGGCAAGCTCGTCGGCATTTCCGGCATTTCGAAAGAGGTTGACGACAAAGTCGCCGGAACGAACATAGTGAGTAAGGTTAGAGAAGAAAGAATCGCCAAAGGGGTAGTAGCCGATGTCCTGAATTACGCAACCGCCGTAAGCATAAGCACGGGCGTGTTCAAGCTGAGCGGGAGTGAGCGTGGGGAAACGGCTTTTGAGCAGCGGGACGATGGAAACGTCCCAGGTGAGGTCGATGAGCTGTTCGTGAGTCAGCAGCGAATAGCCGCCGGCTGTAGGCGCAAGAAATAGGCCCAAAAGAAAAAATGCGATAAGGATTCGTGAGATTATTCGCATTCGTATGCCGCAGACTGACGAACAGTTGTCTTGCTGGACGCACCCATTCAATGCCAGGTTGCCATCTTCCACAACACAAAAAGGCAATTAAGAGGGAAGGCCGGGCGACGATATTCCGTCGGCCCGGCCTCGATCTCTGACTTCTGCGACACTTAGTGCGCGGCCCACTCGATCTTCGAGAGGTCGATGCCTTCCTTGACCATCTCATAGAGCGGCGAGAGCTCACGGAGCTTCTGCACCACGTCGATGATCTTGTCGGAGACGTAATCAACTTCCGCCTTGGTGTTGAAGCGGCCCAGGCCGAAGCGAATTGAGCTGTGGGCCACATCGTCGCCCAGTCCCAGCGCCTTGAGAACATAGCTGGGCTCGAGCGTGGCCGACGTGCAGGCCGAACCCGACGAGACGGCGATGTCGTTGATGCCCATCAGCAGGCTCTCGCCCTCGACGTAGACAAAGCTCATGTTCAGATTCCCAGGCAGGTGGTGCTCCATGTTGCCGTTGACGTGGACGAAGTCGAGCGCATTCTCAAACTTCTTTTTAAGGTAATCACGAAGCTCGGTCTCGCGCTTCGCCTCAGCTTCCATCTCGCTCATCGCGATCTCGCAGGCCGCGCCCAGACCGACGATTCCCGGAACATTCAGCGTGCCCGAACGCATACCGCGCTCGTGACCGCCGCCGTTGATCTGCTCGGAGATCTGCACACGCGGGTTGCGGCGGCGAACGTAGAGAGCACCAACACCCTTCGGCCCATAGATCTTGTGGCCCGAGAGCGAGAGCACATCGATGTTGTCCTTCTGGACATCGACGGGAATCTTGCCCACCGCCTGTACGCCATCAGTGTGGAAGAGGATTCCCTTCTCGTGACACAGGGCGCCGATCTCGCGGACGGGCTGGACGACGCCGATCTCATTATTCGCATACATGATCGAGACCAGGATCGTCTTGTCGTCGATGGCGCGCTTCAGGTCTTCGATGTCGATCAGGCCATCGGCCCCGACGGGAAGATAGGTGACCCGGTAGCCCTGCTTCTCGAGCTTCTTGCAGGTGTCGAGTATGGCCTTGTGCTCGGTGACCTGGGTGATGATGTGGTTGCCGCGCTCGCGGTACATCTCCGCGATACCCTTGAGGGCGAGGTTGTTCGATTCGGTCGCGCCGGAGGTGAAGATGATCTCCTTGGCGGTCGCGCCGATCAGCTTGGCGACCTGCTCGCGCGCCTTTTCGGTGGCCTTCTCGGCCTCCCAGCCGAAGCTGTGGTTGCGGCTGGCGGCGTTGCCGAAGATACCCGTCAGATAGGGCATCATCGCCTCGAGGACCCGCGGATCCAGCGGAGTCGTTGCGTGATTGTCCATGTAGATCGGAAGGCGCACTCCCTCCGGCAGCGGCTTTGCCGACTCTGCGATGACGACTCCGGTTCCATTGGTGCTCATAACGTTCCCACTCCTGACTTTCTCTTATGTCTCTTGAATCTTCAAAACTTCGTTGCGGTAGACGATCGCCGCTACAGCGCAATCGAGACCAGGCCGCCACCTACGGCATTGGATTTCGCGCGCTCAGGGTCCCCTGTCTCGACCAGGTCTGAGATATAGATGCCGCTCAACAGATCCTTGATGCTGTCATTTACCTTGCGCAGCGGCTCCTTGATCGTGCAGGTGCTGGTAAGGTCGCAGGCCCCGTGGATCGTGATGCAGCTGGTGATGAACAGCGGACCGTCGATGGTTCGGATCACCTCGAAGGCCGTGATCTCCTTCGCGGGACGGGCCAGCGCATACCCTCCGTTTGTTCCAGCGTGCGAGACCAGCAATCCGCCCTTTGCAAGGGTTTGCAGGATCTTGGCCAGAAGCTGCGGCGGAATATGGTATGCCTCGGCGATATCCTTCGCGCTGTGCGCGGAGCCGCTCGTCTGCTCGCCCAGGTACTTCAGGGCCATTAGACCGTAATCCGCTTTTTTGGTGAGCCGAAGCATCGATAATCCTTCACTTTCTAGTGTACGTCCGGAGATAGGGAGCCGCAAGCAGGTTCCCTTTCCCGGGGCTCCTGCGAAGGATCGTGGAGGCCCTCCCCAAAGCACCGTTTCCTCCGCAAAAATTCAACGTTGCGACTCTGTCTCTCCCTGTTGACAACCCGGACAGACACGGGCAGAATCCAACCAACTTATTCAAAAACCCAAAACCTCTGATCCATGACTACCCAATGCAAACATCCCATCGTAAAGATCGTCTCCCGAGACGAGGACGCCGAGTTCGTCGAGTGTCAAACCTGTGGCGAAATCTTTGACTCGACTGAGTTTCGCGACATAGCAATCGAAGAGGAGGTCGAGGCTGAAGCCGCCGAAGAAGAGAATTAGGCGGACGCCGGGTCGGAGTTGATTCTCCGGAGGACGATCCAGGCATACTCCGCCGCCGAGACCGGCGCCAGAACTGCGATCACTTTCAGCAGCCCTCCGGTGAGCATATTTAGCCAGGCCGCCGACCAGAGCTGGTTCAGAAGCACCGAAACCACTCCCAGAATCTGCACCAGCGTGTTCAGCTTTCCCAGATAGCTGGGACGAAAGTCCCGCAGAGTATTGGTGGCGAACAGCAGGGTCGATATGAGCAAAATCCCGAGATCGCGGCTGAAGACCAGCACCGTGACATACCTTGGGATGAGCCCGGTGTGGGTGAAGACCATAAACAGCGTACTCAGCAGCAGCTTATCGGCGATGGGATCCAGATACTGGCCCAGCTTGGTCTTCTGATGGAGCCAGCGGGCCATCAGGCCGTCGAGAGCGTCGGTAACCCCTGCCAGAACAAAGAGAGCGAACGCTCCCGGATAGTTAGCGTCAAGAATCTCGATCACCAGAAACGGGAGGATAAACAACCGTGTCAGGGTGAGCAGATTTGGCGTAGCTCGGACTTGAGTGAGAAATCGCACAGTGGCAGCGGTCTCTTTTCATCGTAAATGAAAGTCAATCCGCTAGTTAGGAACCGCCTCCCGCCGAAGGCAGTTCTCCTTCCTGCTTGCCACTCTCTCCGGCGGAAAATGCCCTTCTCAGCGAGGGGACGCTGTAAGTGCAAGATTCAACTCGAGAACGTTGACTCTCGGCTCTCCCAGCAGGCCAAGCTGCCTCTCCCTAATATGGCTCTGTACGATCCCGCGAACTGTCTCCTCCGGGAGATTGCGCTCACGCGCGACCCGGGGGACCTGATAGAGCGCAGCTGCCGGAGTGATGTCCGGGTCAAGTCCCGATCCAGAGGCGGTGACCAGATCGATCGGAACCGCCTCCGCACCGCTCTTCTCTGAAGCGACGCTGCCGGTGACGCGATCGATCAGCGCCTTGTTGGTGGGTCCCAGGTTTGAACCCGAGGACGCCGACGCGTCATAGCCGGCGCCCGCCGCCGAGGGACGGCTGTGGAAGTAACCCGGCCCCGTGAAGGGCTGTCCGATGATCCGGGAGCCAATCACCTCGCCGTTTTGCCGGATGAGCTGGCCGTTCGCCTTGTCGCGGAAGGCGAGGTTAGCCAGCCCCATGACGACGGCCGGATAGATCAGGCCCAGGACAACGGCTGTAACCAGTGTGTAGAGGCAAGCTGTCACGATGGTTTTTTTCATAGCAAATCCTTTCACGCAAACAGGCGCGTCATGCAAGATGGAGCGCAGTGATGATCACATCGATCACCTTGATCCCGATGAAGGGAACGATGAGTCCGCCGAAGCCGTAGACCAGCAGGTTGCGGCGCAGCAGCGCGGCAGCCGACATGGGCCGGTAAGTGACTCCACGAAGAGCCAACGGGATGAGGCAGATGATGATCAGTGCGTTGAAGATCACCGCCGAGAGAATCGCCGACTCCGCATTGTGCAGGTGCATGATGTTCAGTGCATTCAACACCGGAAACACGCCCGCGAACATGGCCGGAATGATGGCGAAGTACTTGGCGACATCGTTCGAGATGGAGAAGGTTGTCAGGGCTCCTCTCGTCATCAACAGCTGTTTGCCAATCGCAACGACTTCAATCAGCTTGGTGGGGTTGGAGTCGAGATCGACCATATTGCCCGCCTCCTTCGCCGCCTGGGTGCCGGAGTTCATGGCCACACCTACATCGGCCTGCGCCAGAGCAGGAGCGTCGTTGGTTCCATCGCCGGTCATGGCGACCAGCTTGCCACTCGCCTGTTCCCGCTTAATCAGATCCATCTTGTCCTTCGGCTTCGCCTCGGCGAGGAAGTCGTCGACTCCCGCCTCGCGCGCGATAGCAGCCGCGGTCAGGGGATTGTCTCCCGTGATCATGACGGTGCGGATGCCCATGGCGCGAAGCTGATCGAAGCGCTCGCGCATGCCCCCCTTCACTACATCCTTCAGGTGGATGACGCCGAGGGCGCGACCGTTTTCGGCGACCACAAGCGGAGTTCCGCCACTCTTCGCAACCGTCTCGACCGAGCCGCGAACTTCAACGGGCATCCCCGATCCGTACTGTTCCAGATACTGCGCGATGGCATCAACGGCGCCCTTGCGGATGCTTCGACCCTCCACCTCGATGCCGCTCATGCGTGTCGTGGCCGAGAAGGGCACGAACTCCGCGTTGAGAGGAGCGAGGTCGCGGCCGCGCAGGTTGTACTTCTCCTTGGCCAGCACAACGATCGAGCGCCCTTCGGGCGTCTCGTCGGCCAACGAAGAGAGCTGGGCTGCGTCAGCCAGAGCCTGCTCCGTAACGCCCGGCGCGGCGATAAACTCCGAGGCCTGGCGATTGCCGATGGTGATGGTCCCGGTCTTATCGAGCAGAAGCGTGTTGACGTCGCCGGCGGCCTCGACCGCACGGCCCGAGGTCGCCAGCACATTGTGCTGTACCAGCCGGTCCATACCGGCGATGCCGATCGCCGAGAGAAGACCACCGATAGTCGTGGGAATCAGACAGACCAGTAGCGCGGTCAGAACAAAGACCGTCTGAGGCGCT
Organism: Edaphobacter sp.; assembly: GCA_035316475.1. Lineage (GTDB taxonomy): Bacteria > Acidobacteriota > Terriglobia > Terriglobales > Acidobacteriaceae > Edaphobacter. The sequence goes on from DATHJA010000363.1 coordinate 12,956, forward strand.
CCGGAGTAAGTGGCAAACGGCTGGAGCGTGACAACCGCCAGAAGAAAGATGATGGTCAACCCTGCCAGCAGGATGTTCAGCGCAATCTCGTTCGGAGTCTTCTGGCGCTCGGCGCCTTCGACCAGAGCGATCATGCGATCGAGAAAGGTCTCTCCGGGGTTCGAGGTGATACGGACCGTGATGACATCCGACAGCACACGCGTTCCTCCAGTGCAGGCGGAGCGGTCGCCGCCGGCTTCGCGAATCACCGGCGCGGATTCACCCGTAATCGCCGACTCATCCACCGAGGCGACGCCTTCGATGACCTCGCCGTCGCCGGGGATCATCTGCCCGGCCGTGACGCGCACAACGTCATCGACACGAAGCTGCGAACTGGGGCATTCCTGAACGCTTCCCTTTACGATGCGGTACGCGGTCGTCTCCGACTTTGCCAACCGTAGAGCGTCAGCCTGCGCCTTGCCCCGGCCTTCGGCCATCGCCTCGGCAAAGTTGGCGAACAGCACGGTGAACCAGAGCCAGAGCGTGATCTGAAGATCGAACCCCAGATGGCCCTCGTGTGCCACAAGATTCCGCACGAGGAGTGCGGACGTTAGAACGCTGCCGATCTCGACAACGAACATGACAGGATTGCGCATCATCAGACGCGGGTTCAGCTTCGCCAGCGCGTCGAAACAGGCGCGGCGGACGATTTTAGCGTCAAAGACAGAACGGCGATGGGATTGCGAGGGCATTTTGGTCTCCTTGTCTCGCCTTAGAACGCGTGTCCAGCACGCAGTAAAAGATGTTCGAGGACCGGGCCTAAAGAAAGCACCGGGAAAAAGGTGAGCGCTCCGACGATCAGAATGACTCCGATAAGCAGCACCGTAAACAGAGGCGTGGTCACGGGGAAGGTTCCCGCCGAGGCCGGCACGATCTTCTTGCGCGCAAGGTTGCCTGCCACCGCCAGCATCGGGATGATCATCATGAACCTACCGAAGAACATCGCCGCGCCGAGCGAGTAGTTGTACCAGTGCGTGTTCGCACTCAGGCCGGCGAAGGCAGAACCGTTGTTTCCCGTGGCCGAGGTGTAGGCGTAGAGAATCTCGCTGAGACCATGAGGACCGTGGTTGGTAAGGCTGCTCAACCCAAGGTTCGGCATAAGCACCGAAACTGAGGAGAAGCCAAGAATGATCAGCGGAAAGATAAGCAGATAGAGCATGGACATCTGCACGTCGTAGGCTTCGATCTTCTTTCCCAGATACTCCGGCGTGCGGCCTACCATCAGGCCCGCGATGAAGACGGAAGCGACCACAAAGACGAGCATGCCATACATCCCGGCACCGACGCCGCCGAAGACGATCTCACCGAGAAGGATGTTGGCCATCGGCACAAGACCGCCCAGCGGCATGTAGCTGTCATGCGCGCTGTTGACCGCGCCGCAGCTTGCATCCGTCGTCACGGTCGCGAAGAGAGCGGAGTTCGCGACTCCGAAGCGAACCTCTTTCCCCTCCATGTTCCCACCGGCCTGAAGCGACGAGACATGCTGATCGACGCCGTGCATCAGAGGGTTGGCCTGCGACTCCGCCCAATAACAGGTGGTCGTTCCGGCAAACCACAAGACGACCATCGCCCCCAGCACGGCCCAGCCATGCTTCGGCGAACCGACCATCTGGCCCAGTGTCACCGTAAGTCCGGCGGGGATAAGAAAGATCGCCAGCATCTGCAGGAAGTTCGACAGCGGTGTCGGATTTTCGAACGGGTGTGCACTGTTCCCGTTGAAGAAGCCACCACCGTTGGTGCCGAGCATCTTAATCGCCTCCTGCGAGGCGACCGGCCCTTGCGCGATGGTCTGCGTGGCGACGGTGGTGACGGTGCCGTGCGCATCCGTCACTTTCTGCGGCTCGACAAGCTTTACCGTGTCGTAGGGACGGAGATTCTGCACGACTCCCTGGGAGACGAGCGCCAGCGCAAGGACAGTTGAGATGGGCAGCAGGACCCACAGCGTGGCCCGCGTAAGGTCCACCCAGAAGTTTCCCAGCGTATTGGCCTCTCTTCTGGAGATGCCGCGGATGAACGCAATCGCCAGCGCAATTCCAACCGCCGCCGACCAGAAGTTGTGCGTTGCAAGCCCGAGCATCTGCGTGAGATAGCTCATTGTGGACTCAGGAACGTAGCTCTGCCAGTTCGTGTTCGTCGTGAACGAGATCGCCGTATTCAGCGCGAGTGCCGATTCGACCCCGGGCAGGTGCTGCGGATTGAGCGGCAGCAGGTTCTGAAGGCGCTCGACGATGTAGGTCAGCAGCAGCGTAGCAGCGCTGAAGATCAACATCGCGACTGCATACTGCGTCCAGCGCATCTCCTCTTCAGGATTCACTCCTGTCAGGCGATAGAGAAGCCGTTCGCAGGGAACGAGCACAGGGTCAAGAAAGGTCCTGCGGCGCTCAAACACACGCGTAAGATAGCCGCCCATCGGCTTCGCCAGCAGAAGGACCGTCGCGATAAAGACAGCAATTTGAAGCCAACCGTTGAGAGACATCAGAACTTCTCCGGACGCAGCAGCGCATAGACCAGGTAAACCAGCAGAGCGATCGAGATCGCGAGCAGTAAAAGATTGAGTGTCATTTACGTTTTCCTTTCAGGTTCTCGCAGCCGTACACATAGAACACGGACAGCGAGAACAGGACAACAAACGAGAGAATAGCGACGACATCGAGCATGAAAAACCTCCGCTACCAGTGGCCTTGCTTCGTGCCCCACCCATACATCAGGCCCAGCGTGGCCGTGTCCTGCGCCTTGGAGAGCGGGCCGACGGTATTGGTGAGGAAGAAGCGTTGATTGAAAAAGTCGCGGCGATACTCCGCACGCGCAAGGATCCCCGGAAGGAACAGATGATCGGCGACGAACGTGCCCTCTTCGAGCCGCCTTTCCGGGGAACAGGTCATCGCCGCGATCGTCGAAATACCCGGCCCACACGCCCACGTTCCGGTTATGCGGCAGAGCATACCTCACGGTAATACCGCCGAAAACAACTCTCTGCCGGCAGCTGCTCTTTCTGCGTGTGGTTCACGACGAAGTCTTTATGCAGCTCGCGAATCCCGGCATCGCGCTGCGATAGAGTGAGCGGCGAAGCCGGAACCTGCGCTCCGAGAGAAGCGGCAAATCCGATAAACGCCAGCAATGATAACAACAGAGGAAACGTCTTCATCTCAAGCCTTATTGAAGCTCCGAAGGCCATAGAAAGTCTGTAGAGAAGCCGTTAAGAAGTTGTAAGTTTCATGGTTTCATCGGCTCTTCGCTCTCCGCCACGGGCTGAAAGCGGTAGCCGACCCAGGGCTCGCTTTGAATATACTTCGGGCCTTCGCCGCGTTCGATCTTCTTGCGAAGACCGGCGACAAGAACCCGGAGATACTCCGGCTGCTGCGCTCCCGCAGGCCCCCAGATGGAGCGAAGAAGAACCTTGTGCGTGAGCACACGGCCGGGAGAACGGGCAAAGAGCAGCAGCAGCGCGAACTCCTTGGGTGTCAGATGAACAGCTGTGCCCTGCACGGAGGCCGTATGGGCATCCGCGTCGATGACGAAGTCGCCGAGCTCCAGGCGCGATGCCTGCAACTGCGGCTCGGGGATGCGGCGTATGTGCGCACGCACACGCGCCAGCAGCTCCGACATGCTGAAGGGCTTGGTCAGATAATCGTCCGCGCCCTCGTCCAGGGCGTTCACCTTCATCGCATCCGTATCGCGGACACTCAGGACGATGATCGGCGTCGACGCCATGCGCCGGATGGCCTGCGTAAGCTCCAGGCCGTTCATCTCGGGCATCGCAAGATCCGTAATGATCAGGTCCGGCTTGTGACTCTCAAACTGGGTCAATGCCTCCAACCCGTTCGCCGCCTGCAACACCTCATATCCACTGCTCTGCAGCGAGGTACGCAGCATGCGTTTGATCTGCGGCTCATCATCGACGACAAGAATGCGTTTCAATGTTTCTCCTGGGTGACGATATGAAGGTCCACATGCGGGGCCTCCGACATGAACTTCTGAATCGCAAGGTAGTAGAAGTAGCTGCGAAGGCCGTGTGTTGCCGAGCGCCCCACAATCGCCTGGGTAATCCGGTTCTCCCTCACAAACTCGGCTGTAACCCGCGCCGTATCGGTTCCGTTCAACGCCACAATCGAAGCGCCAAGGTTTCTCGCAAACTGCAGGCTCGATTCAAGCGTACGCTTCCGTTCCGGCCGCTCGTCGCGTGCGCTGTCCACATGAAGCACGTAAAGCTCCGCATTCAGAGCCTCCGCTATCCGCGCTCCACGGGCGATCAGGTCGCGCGCCTGTGGGCTCGAGCTGATGCATACAGCAATCTTCTCCGAGACCGTCCAGTGAGCCCCAAGGTTTTTGCGCCTCACATAGTCGTCCAGATTGCGATCGACCGCGCGAGTCACGCGCTGCAGCGCCATCTCGCGAAGAGCGATCAGGTTGCCTCTCCGGAAGAAGTTTGAAAGCGAACGCTCTACCCGCTCCATAGGGTAGATATCGCCCCGCCTCATTCGCGTCACCAGCGCCTCGGGAGTCAGGTCACTGATGACGATCTCATCGGCGCGGTCCAGCACCCAGTCCGGCACCAGCTCACGAACGCCTATACCGGTAAGCGACTGCACGCGCGGCGCCAGACTCTCCACATGCTGAATGTTCACCGTGCTCAGAACATCGATCTTGTTCTCCAGCAGGAACAGGACATCCTCGTACCGCTTCGCGAAGCGGCTCCCCTCGATGTTCGTATGGGCAAGCTCGTCGATCAGCACAACCTGCGGCATCCGCGACAGGATGACGTCAACATCCATCTCGGTAAACGGCGTCCCCTTGTACTCGATCTCGCGGCGCGGCACCTGCTCCAGCTTCGCCGCCAACTCGGCCGTACCGCTCCTGCCGTGAGTCTCGACGATGCCGATCACGACATCTTCTCCCCGGCTGCGCCGGCGTATGCCCTCGCTGAGCATGCTGAAGGTCTTTCCAACGCCAGGCGCATAGCCGAGAAATACCTTGAAGCGGCCTCTCTGCTTCTCTATCTCCGCGCTCTGCAGCCAGTCTTCCGGTGATTTACTGAACGTAGCCAAGCCGTACAATGCCTCCATGGATTCGCGCCGCGCACTTTCAGTCACTCGATGGACGTTGGCTTTTGGCGCTCTCGCCGGAATTGTACTCGTATATAAGCGATGGCTTCATGTTAATCCAACCACCGTCGCTCTGACTCTGTTGCTGCTCATCCTTCTCCTGGCTACCGAGTGGGGGCTGCGCTACGCAGTCGTCATCTCGGTATTCGCGACGGCAGCTTACAACTTCTTTTTTCTTCCTCCGCTCGACACCTTCACCATCGCCGACTCGCAGAACTGGCTCGCGCTCTTTGCCTTCCTTACCACCTCCATCATCGCCAGCCGCCTGTCACAGAAGGCCCGCGACGAGGCCGATGACGCCCGCTGCCGCCAGCGCGAGCTGGAGGTCCTGCTCCGTCTCAGCCGCGAGCTCCTGCAATCCGAAAGCGTCTCCATTCTGCTGAGCTCGCTGCCCTCCGCCGTAGCCGGGGTGACGAGCGCGCGATACGGCATGCTCTATCTCCTCGAGGGAGACCGCGTCTACCAGGCTGGCCCGGACACCGTCAGCGAAGTCGAGTTTCCCCATCTCCGTCATCTGGCGACCTCACTGCCAAGCACGACCGTCGAAGGAGATGAAGTCGAGATTCCGCTTCGTTCCGGCGTTCGCCCCGTCGGGCTCTTTCTGCTGCGGGGCGCCTCTCTCTCCATGGAATCGGCCGATGCCGTCGGCGGGCTCATCTCTATCGCCATCGACCGCGCACAGGCACTCGAGAAGGTCACGCGAGGAGAGGCTGCCAAAGAAAGCGAGCGGCTTCGCGCCCTGATGATCGACTCCATCACCCACGAGTTGCGGACACCGCTCACCTCCATCAAGGGGGCGGCAACAACGCTCCTTGCCGGTGATCTCTCTCCCCAGGACAGGCACGAGCTGCTGACGATCATCGACGAGGAGAGCGACCGGCTCAACCGGCTCGTCTCCGAGGCAGTCGAGATGGCGCAACTGGACGCGCAACAGGTGCAGATGCACTTCGGAAGTGTAAACGTGCTCGATCTGATTCAGGAGGTCCGCGAGACCTTCTCCTGGGTGGAAGAGAAGCATCCCCTGCACATCGAGGTCGACAACAAGCTCGAGGTCCGCGCCGATCCCACGCTCATGCAGAAGGTCCTCGGCAACCTGCTGGAGAACGCTGCCAAATACTCCAAACCTGGGACACCGATCACCGTCTCCGCAGAAAAGCAGCCGGATTCTCTCGCGATCAGCGTGGCCGACCGCGGAATGGGAATCGATCCCTCCGAGCAAACTCTGATCTTCGAGCGCTTCTATCGCGCGCGCTCGCAGGCCAGCGGAACCTCGGGAACAGGAATGGGACTCGCCATCAGCCGGGCTATCGTAGAAGCTCATGGTGGATCGATCACAGTTACAAGTCAGCCCGGACAGGGCTCTGTCTTCACAGCGCGGATCCCCGCCAGCGCCTGACGCTCAAGCGCGTTAGACTCGGTGTAGGGAAGAGAAACGC
>DATHJA010000364.1:0-5711 GCA_035316475.1 Edaphobacter sp.
GCAGGCCGAGAACCGCACGGATATCGAACTGCTGATCGATCACTTGCCTGAGCCGATCGATCTCGAACTCGACACCAAGAACAACCTTCTCTACTGGACTGACCGAGGGAACCTCGATGGCGGCAACTCGCTAAACCGCGCGCGTATCGGTCCCAAGCAACTGGAAAACCACGAGGTACTCGCGACTGGACTGCAGGAAGGTATTGGGCTTGCCATCGATCACGCCAATCAGCGTGCGTTTACGACAGAACTCGGTGGGGAAGTGCGCGTAGCCTCGCTCGAGACCAATGCGCAGTTCACCACGATTGCAAAGTTAGGAATCCTAACTGGAATTGCCTACGTTGCGTAAGCGGCGAGGCTCGTCGTCCTGGTCTTGTTAACCGCTACTTCGAATGCGAGCCTGACCGCCAGTGCATGGTAGTGCGCACGAAGAAGCTGGAAGAAACGCGGATCTATTGTCGAAGCCCGCGGCGGGCGGCTTTGGACATCGTCGAGGTACCGTCTGCGTTCTTTGCAACCACTGAGTAAGCGTCCACCAAGCCGTGTTGACGTCATGCGAAGAGTGCCATACCAGCTTCATGTACTTGGCGCAGTTGCGCGCCGTGTCTATTATCACGACAAGCTGGTGGTGCAGATTCACTTGAACCAGGAGAAGAAAACAGGAACGCGCAGAGGAGAAGGCAACGTGAAGTTAAAGCTGAATTGCGGATTGCTCATTGTCCTGTGGCTGGGGGCGTCCCTTGCGTGGGCCGACTCTTTGGAACTGAAGAACGGCAGCCTGATTAAGGGAAAATTCATGGGTGGCACGGAGAGTGAGATCAGCTTCCAGGTCGGCTCGTCGGTGCAGAAGTACAACCTCGCTGACATCGTTTCGCTCAAGTTTGATTCCGAAAATGCAGCAAGTGACCAACCGAAGCCGTCGACGAGTTCGCTTTCCAGCGAACCGCAGCCGGCTGATCATGCCGGCATGAAGACAACGGCGTATGTCACCATCCCGGCAGGAACGGGTATCTCCGTGCGCACCATCGATGCAATCGATTCCACGCAGAATCAGGTGGGCGATCGATTCCAGGCCTCCCTCGAAGAACCGGTACGCGTGGACGGCAACGAGATAGTCTCCAGGGATGCCGCCGTCTATGGTCGGCTGGCGGAGTCGAAAGAGTCCGGAACGTTCACCGGTAGATCGCAGCTACGGCTGGAACTAATGGCGCTTGTGGTCAATGGGCAAACGGTGCCGATCGTGACCGGAGACTACGAATTGACCGGTAAGTCGCGCGGGGCGAGCACTGCGAAGAGAACGGTCGGCGGAGCGGCGGTGGGATCGATCATCGGCGCCCTCGCCGGCGGCGGCAAAGGAGCAGCGATCGGCGCGGGCGTCGGTGCCGGCGCGGGCGCAAGGTCCGAAATAATCACCAAGGGAGACCAGGTGAAGGTGCCGTCCGAGACCCTGATCGAGTTCACCGCGCAGCAGGATGTATCGATACCGACCCGCCGGAATTAGTTCTTGGCAGAGTAACGAGAGAAACCCAACCAAATCATGCGGCGTCAGCACTGGTTCAGCGGCCGCGTGAAGATTCGTCCTGCTCAGCCACAGGATCATCGATTCCGCACTTTCTAGTCGAAGATCGCCGAGGTTTCAAATTGCAGGTGCTGAATTGTTATGGCTTGAAGACTGGCCTAAGGTACGTAAACTAGGCCCGCAGGAACTCCTCTCATATGCTCGTTCAAGTCATTTAATGCGAAAATCGCCGATGCGCTCACGGGCAGGGTTATTACCGAGATGTTGGCTCCTCGGAAGTGATCCGTTACTGACGAGATCCTGTCTCAACAACCTCGCACATGCCACGGTCCCGACCGCGTCTGGCTCCCACACCTGCCGATCTCGCGCCTCGTCCATCAGATAGGCGAGTACCTTCCCAGAGAGCCCTCGCGAGTTGGCCGTCGAAGGTGGTGTAGTCGGTGGCATCATATAGGCTCCATCCTCGGGCATATAGCCCACATCAACAACATCGCCGGCAAATATCGGCGAACCCACACCATCCGCACCTCTGCGTCTAAACTCGAAGGTAGAGGCCCGCATGACTGCAGTCGCACTCGACGTCCGCCCCGGTACCTCCACAACTTACCCGGCAGGGCCGCCGTTTCTTCCGCGCCTCGTCACCGGTCGTATGTTCCGTCAAAACGCCACCGACTCCATGACCGACTACGCCCGGCGCTACGGTGACCTAGTCCACATCCAGGTCTTCAATCGCCATATCTTCCAGATCAACCACCCCGACCTCATCGAGGACTTCCTCATCCGTGATGTCAGCAAACATCATCGTGGCATCGTCATGAAACGCTCCAAAATCGTCCTCGGCGAAGGCCTCCTCACCAGCGAAGAACCCTTCCACATGCGGCAGCGCCGCCTCGCGCAGCCAGCGTTCCTGCGACAGCGCATCGCAGCCTACGGCGAAGTCATCGGCCAGAACGCCACCGCGATCTCCCAGCGCTGGCAGTCCGGCGTCGTCCGCGACCTACACCACGACATGCTGGAGCTCGCCCTCCGCATCGTCGGCAAATGCCTCTTCGACCTTGACGTTCAGTCCCGCGAAGAGATTCAGCGCATCTCCTCCGCCGTCGACGCGTTCATGGGCCTTCTTCCCCTCGCTCTCATGCCGTTCTCCGACATCGTCCAGCGTCTCCCCATCCCAGCGATGAAGCGCATCTGGAAGGGCAAATCCGACCTCGACGCCATCATTTATCCCATGATCGACGAGCGCCGCAGATCCCCCGGCGATCGTGGCGATCTCCTCTCCATGCTCCTCCAAGCCGTCGACTCCGAAGACCCCACCGACACCATGTCTAACCAGCAGGTCCGCGACGAGTGCCTCACCATCATCCTCGCTGGCCACGAGACCACCGCCAACGCCCTCAGCTTCGCTCTCTGGAGCCTTGCCCAGCACCAGGACATCCAAACCCGCCTCCACAACGAAGCCGTCGCCGTCCTCGGCAACCGCTCCGCCACCGCCGACGACTACAGTCGCCTCCCCTACGCCACCCAGGTCTTCTCCGAGGTCCTTCGCCTCTACCCGCCCGTCTGGGTCACGGTCCGCACCTGCGCCGAGCCTTACGAGATTGCCGGCTACAAAATCCAGCCTGGAAACGTCATTGCCGCTCCCCAGTTCGTCGTCCACCGCGACCCGCGCTTCTACCCTGACCCTCTCCGCTTCGATCCCGACCGTTTCTCCCCCGAAGCCAAAGAGGCCGCAAAGTCGCGCCTTCGCTTCGCCTTCTTTCCATTCGCCGGCGGCAGCCGTCAGTGCATCGGCGAAGGCCTTGCCTGGATGGAGGGCGTCCTCTCCCTCGCCACCATCGCACGCGACTGGCGGCTGAGCCCACCCCTAGGAGCACCCCTCGGCATAGCCCTCAACCCCGCCATCAGCCTGCGCCCAAAAGACGGCATCCCCCTCCTCATAGAACGCCGCGCCTGATTACGCGCCACCGCCTCGACGGTCTGAGGTTGCGAACTCTAACTCAAACTAGACTTTCTCGATGAGCCTCGTTCACGTAGGCTCGAAATTCAGGGGCGGACATGTGGTCGTATACGAGCCGTTCCGGCTTCGCGATCTCGACATGAGAGACATAACTTGTTAGCTGGCTTGTGTCAGCACGAGGTCGCGGTCATCTTCGCTCTGTTCCCCCTGGGGTACAAGGAGAGGTCGCTTTTAGTGTGCTGTTTGCCGATCAAATGGATCGGATTCAGCAAAGTGTGTTGCGGTAGAACTCTACGGTCCCCAAACTCGAAGCGTTTTTGTCGTCGGATATTCCATATGGCCGACAAATGAGATTAGACTGAGCCTGAAATTCTCGTTGGTGCGAAATCGTCAATGCACTCCTTGAGCGAACTGATTACTTCCGAGAAGCCGACTTGGAAGGACTAATCAGCCCCAAGCTACTGACCGTCTGTTTTGTGGGAGCTGTGCTCGTTCCAGAATGGCTGGAGATGGCTCAGTAATAAAGACGCGTCACCAAAGGTGATCGCGTGCGGTTTCTCTGGCAGTGCGAATCCCTTCCAGTCGATGTCCATCCCCTTCAGGCTCAGGACTTCGCTGATACGCAGCCCTGTAGTTGCAGCCACGATGCCAATCACGCGCATCATCTGCGGCAACTTCTGCATGAGCGCACGGAACCCTGCTGCTTCCAGCGGCTCCGTAATCCGCTCCCGCTTCGTGCTCTGGCGAACGGCAAAGATGGGTTCTCTCCATCGTTGAGCCAGCCGTAGCGGATTGCGTGTTGAAAGACTTCGCTCGGGTTCCGTTCGAGAGATCATCAAGGGAACCAAGCCACCGCTCTACAGCTACTGCTTATCTCCCGGAGAGGGTAGCGACCCCATCGGGGAACGATTCTCGCTTTGAGGTATACGCTGTAGGTTTGCTTCGTCTGGTACTCTTGCATACCGATTCTTTCTCCAGATCCAGCTCGATCAATTGATAGTGCTTCTCCAATTGCTCGAATGTCTCGGGGTAGAGCCTCGGGACGTGAGGTGCTCTAGTTGATGTCGAGGCGCAGTATGGAGACAGCCTTCCATGCTGCAGTTTCCGTGGCTACTGCTTCACTGAAGCGATTACAGAGCACGCGGTTTGGGTTTGCCTTTGGCGTCATCGTGGCTAGTGCGAACGTACGAATAGGTTTTCATAACCTACATGGTAGTCGTCCGGGACCCTATACTTAACGAAGGGGCTGTAGGTCGTCTGCACTGCCGGATAACCGCATGACAACATCATTCGGGATGGGTTCATGAGACGCAGCAACGATCTATTTTAATAGCATTAAAACTTTCTTGTGGCATTTCCTTAATCATCGATGACTACTTGTTTAATTGGGTGTTTTCTTCGCAGTCAACGCTCCTGAGAAGGGCCCGTATTGATTGGCTAATAGAAAAGGGATTTGTCTACTTCTATTCGTCTTTAGAAACCTTCGCCGGTATAGCAGCGAAATACATCGATTCAACTGGTCCAAAGCCATTGCCTATGAAAATTCTGGTTGTCGAAGATGAGGTCAAAACGGCCAAGTTCCTCAAGAAAGGGCTTAATGAAGCGGGCTTCGTCGTCGATGTCGCCAGAGATGGCCTCGAAGGTCTCCACCTGGCCAGGGAGGTTGAGTTCAATCTGGTCATTCTGGATGTCATGCTGCCCAGCCTGGATGGCTGGCAGGTGCTTGCCCAGCTGCGTGAGTCGGACCGACGGTCCCTTGTCATGTTGCTGACCGCCCGAGATTCGATACGGGAGCGTGTGCAGGGATTGGAGCTCGGCGCCGACGATTATCTGGTAAAGCCGTTTGCCTTCTCAGAATTGCTGGCGCGCGTTCGCTCGCTGTTGCGCCGCGGGCCGGTTCGAGCCCAGGAAAATATCCGCATGGCTGACCTGGAAATTGATCTGTTGCGCCAGCGCGCGACGAGAGCTGGCCAGCGGCTGGAACTGACTTCCAAAGAGTTCCTTCTCCTGACACTGCTGGCCCGGCGGGCAGGTGAGGTGCTGTCCCGTACTTTGATTGCAGAAGCGGTCTGGGACATGAACTTTGACAGCGACACCAACGTGGTGGACGTGAATGTGAGGCGGCTGCGCGCCAAAGTAGATGAACCATTTCCGCTGAAGTTGATCCATACCATACGGGGCGCGGGCTATGTCATGGAATGTGACTAGGAGTCTCTCGCTGCCTGGAAAGTGGTG
>DATHJA010000365.1:0-4475 GCA_035316475.1 Edaphobacter sp.
GCAGCGGCTGCGGGATCAAGATTCTTCGGTATGGACAGCACGAATGCCTCGTCACACACGATGTGGTTGCCGTATCCGCCGAAGGTCAGATTTCCTTTTTTGTCGCGTGCGTTGTACGTCCAAAGTGTCTCGGCACGATCGCAGTACTGCTCCTCGCCGGCCTTACAGGATGCACATTCACGGCAGGAATCGACCATGCAGCCGATGGCGGCCAGATCGCCCACTTTGAACTTCTTGACTTTGGAACCCACACGAGAGACCGTGCCTACAATCTCATGTCCGGGAACCATCGGATACAGCGCATTTCCCCATTCATTGCGTGCCTGGTGAATATCCGAGTGGCATATCCCGCAAAACTGAATGTCGATCAGTACGTCATTCTCCCCTGGCTCGCGGTGCTCATAACTAAACGGGGCCAGAGGTGTCGTCGCCGCATTTGCGGCGTAACCTTTTGTTGCAATCATCGTTATATCTTCTCCAATCCGTGGGAGGAATACTTGATTGGATGCGTCATGCAGGTCTGATGGCGCTATTGCAACACACATATAACAAACCGGCGAGCGAGTTGGGCTTCGCCGGTTCCGTTATTCGTTGTAGTGCAACAGGCTAAGGACGTCATATTCCGGAAACTTTTCCCGGCCCTTCAGGAAGTCCAGCTCGACCGCGAACCCCAGGCCTGCGATCACGCCGCCCATCTGGCGCACCAGCTGTACCGTGGCGGCCATCGTTCCGCCGGTGGCCAACAGGTCGTCGACGATGATGACGCGCTGACCCGGCTGGATCGCGTCCAGGTGGATCTCCAGCGAGTCCGTGCCGTATTCGAGGTCATAGCTCACCCGAGCCGTTGCTGCCGGAAGCTTCTTCGGCTTGCGCACCGGGACGAAGCCCGCGTTCAGCCGGTAGGCCAGCGCCGGTCCGAAGATGAACCCGCGTGCCTCGATACCCAGCACCAGGTCGATCTCTTTGCCGATGTAGTACGCAGCGAAGGCGTCGATCAACTGGGCGAAGCCCGTCTTGTCCTTCAGCAGCGTCGTAATGTCGTAGAACAGGATTCCCGGCTTGGGGAAGTCGGGTACGGTTCGCACAAGGGCTTTCAGCGGCTCACAGTTCAACAGATTTGAATTCGGCATTCCTCTCCTACCAGGCTCCTTCAATCACAAATGGTCCAAGCTTCGCATCTTCATCATCCGCCAGATCCTGCTCGATCACGGCGTCCACACGGCTGCCGCGCGAGCCCGTCCGCAGGGCACTCTTCAACTCGGCCAGCACTTCGGGCGGTCCTGAAGCGACCACCTCCACGTGTCCCGTATCGGTGTTGCGGACCCATCCTCGCAGACCAAGCTCGGCGGCCTCGCGGTGGACGAACCAGCGGAACCCGACCCCCTGCACCCGGCCTTTGACAAGGTAATAACGCACCATCGAGCCTTCAGTGTCGCAGAGCGTTTCGGCACGTGCAAGCGCGGATAGCTCGAAACGAAGGGCAGAGCGACAGCTCTGCCCTTCTGTATCTTTGCGCAGAAAATCTACGCCCTGCTCATGTAAGCGCCTTCGGCCGTATCCACGCGAATCTTCTCACCCTCGTTGATGAAGGGAGGAACCTGCACGACAAGCCCCGTCTCCAGCTTCGCAGGCTTGGTCACCGAGGAGGCTGTCGCCGACTTGATGCCCGGCTCCGTCTCGACGACCGTCATCTCGACCACGTTGGGCAGCTCGATGCCCACGGCCTTACCGTCGTGGAAGCTGACCGCGATAGCCAGGTTCGGCATCAGGTAATCGACCGCGTCGCCCAGCGTCTCGCGCTTCAGGTGCGTCTGCTCGAAGGACTCCATGTCCATGAAGTAGTAGTCGTCCCCGTCGCTGTACAGGTACTCCATCTTGATCTCGTCCACTATGACGCGGTCGATCGGGTCCGGCGAGCGGAAGCGTTCCACGAACATCGCGCCCGTGCGGATGTTGCGAAGCTTCGCCTGGATGAAGGCGCGGAGATTGCCCGGCGTCCGGTGCTCCACCGAGAACACCAGGTGAAGATCGTCCTTGAACTTGATAACCATGCCCGGGCGCATCTGCGTTGCGGGAATCGACATAGAAAAAACCTCTAATCTGTGCTGAGTTTCAGCTTGTTTGAGAGTTGCCCGGCGGCGCGCACCAGCAGGGCAGCCGGCAACCGGACCTCAAATTATTGTATCGCAGCGGCTGTCTTCGAAGACCGTCAGTGGCCTCGGAACAGCTTCCGGAAGAACCGCCCGATGGAGTGAAAGACGCCTGGCGTAGGCGTGGCAGGAGGAGGCGGAGCTTCGGCTCGTCCCGCCGATGCGGCAGCTTCCGGTGCAGACGCGCTTCCCGACTCCGATACGTTTGCGGACGCGCTCGGCTCTGCCGTCTTCGGCTCAGCGGCGGTGCTCTTCGAAGGTGCCGCCACCCCGTTCGTATCCCCGACTTCGGTGTTCGAACCAGTGCTGCCGTAACTCATCGTCGTCGACACCTGTGCATGCACTACGCCCGCAGGCGCCTGCGGAGGTCCATTCACCGGAGCCAATCCAACGCTCTGTGCCGCAGGAAACGGATGCTGCTTAGAGGCAGCCTTCGCCGCAACGGTGCTTCCCGGCGTGGCTGGCGTAGCTCCCTGCACTCCGGCATCGGCCACCGAGACCACCGGCACCGCCGGGCATCCGCACGGCTCGCTCTCGTTGTCCACCACTTCCTTCAGGCTGCCGTGCTCGAACAGTACATGCTGCCCCGGCTTCACCACGTAGCTGGCCTCGCCGAACTGATCGACCACGTTCAGCGCGGGAGCAACCGTGCCGCGATTCTCCACGCACGTATCGCCGTTGCGGGCCACGCGCAGTCGCAGGTCCAGCGGTCCCGCCGCCTGCATCGTGAAGCGCAGGTCCGGCGTCATCACCACATCGCTCGCGGTCACCCGCACCGCCATCTCAATTGCGCCGCGGTCGAGCGACAGCATCAGGGGAGCATCCGCTCCGCCGCCCTTGCCTGCCGCAAGATGCAGGCCGCTCGTCGAGCAGACCTTGACCAGGCCTCCTCGTTGCAGAGCTACCTCGGCCGTGCGATCCCGCGCCGTCACCGTCGAGGCTCCCAGCAGCAGCGCGCGTCCATTCGAGACCTCGAGCGCGCCGGTCACCGTAGCATCGGCCACCCCGACCGAGCCGATCGACTGTTGCTGGGCTCGCGCAGCCGTCCAGACGCATGCGCACAGCAGTCCGATCGTCCATCTCTGCCGTCGCATGTCCATACCTATATCTTCAGAAAGTTTGCAATGATCTCTTTGCCGTGCGAGGTCAGCACGCTCTCGGGATGAAACTGCACGCCCTCGATGGGGAGCTCGCGGTGCCGCAGCCCCATAATCGTCTCCTCGCCCGTCACCGGGTCGGTCGTGCGCGCTGAAACCTCCAGCTCCTCCGGCAGCCCCTTCGGGCTCACAATCAGCGAATGGTACCGGGTGCACGTCATCCGCGAAGGAATCCCCGCGAAGATCGTGCGGCCATCGTGGTCCACCTCGCTGGTCTTGCCGTGCATCAGCTTCGGCGCGCGAATCACCTCGCCGCCAAAGGCCGCGCCGATGGCCTGGTGGCCAAGACAGACGCCAAGGATCGGAACCCGCTTCCGCGACTTCGCGAAGTGCCGGATCAGCTCTATGCTGATGCCCGCGTCCTGTGGCGTGCACGGCCCGGGCGAGATCAGGATGCGCTCAGGATTCAGCGCCTCAACCTCTTCGGGTGTCAGCTCGTCGTTGCGCTTGACGACCATCTCGGCGCCCAGCTCGCCCATGTACTGCACCAGGTTGTAGGTGAAGGAGTCGTAGTTGTCCAGAACGAAGACCATGGTTAATTACGATTCTAGTCCTGTACGCTGCGCGCTGCTCCCTATACCATTATTTGCGGTTATGGCGAATCGACGCACTTTTCTCAAATCCGGGCTGGCGGCAACAGTTCTGACAGCAACATCGTCGCTTGCCGAACAGGCGAACAACGCCCAGCAGCCCTCACCTGTACAACGCAAAGGACGTATCCGGCAATCCGCCTCCCGCGGGTGTTATAAGCAGTTCACTGTCGATCAGCTCTGCATGCATGCGGCGCAGATAGGGCTGAAGGGCATCGACCTGCTGGGTATCGAAGACTTTGAGGTGCCGCGCCGCTATGGGCTGGTTTGCGCTATGGGCTATGCAGGTGGAGGCACGATCCCCGACGCGCTGAATCGCACGGAGAACCATGCGGCCATTGAAGAGGCCTTCCGCAAGAATATCCCTATTGCCGCTAAGGCCGGAGTGCCGAATATCATCACTTTTTCCGGCAACCGGCGGGGCATGCCGGATGAAGAGGGAGCGCGCAACACGATCGCCGGACTGAACCGCTTGAAGAAGATCGCCGAAGACAACGGCGTGACCATTTGCCTTGAGTTGTTGAACAGCAAGCGCAACCACAAAGACTATATGGCCGACCACACGGCCTGGGGCGCGC
>DATHJA010000366.1:0-9124 GCA_035316475.1 Edaphobacter sp.
CCACCATTCGCGGTCCATGTAGTCGAGATACTTCTTATCCCCCGTCGCGAGATACATGCGCGACAGCACCGGCGGCGCCATATACAGAGCGTCGCACCACGACCAAAGCAGCTTCGCCGGATCGTCGGGACGAACCACGAGCCGGTCCATGATCTCCTTGGTGTTGGCCATCCGCTCCGGCTTGCGCGCCTTCTTCGCATCGTCGAGGTAGAGAGCCATGTAAGCCTTGCCCAGTGCCTGATCATCCGCATGCGGGAAGCGGTTATCGATCAGCTGCCACTTCTGCTCCTCCGAGAACTTCTGTACGGCGTTGCGAAACGCGGGATCGCCCGTCGTCTTCGAGGCGGCCAGCAGGCCGTCGTAGAGCGCGGCATAGGTCCACAGACGATTGAAGGTCGGTTCGGCGACCTTCACCTGCCAGGTGGCAACCTTCTCCACTACCGCCTGAATCGCCTTTGGCTTCAGCTCCGAAGAGATATCCGTGGCCAGTGGCCCTGGATCGTCCGGAGCGTCCCCGGACGCTTTGGAATCAGGTACCGGCTTACTTGCCGCCTGCGGCGCGGGCGAAGCGAATGCAAAGGCGCTTTGGGTCGTCCACGTACTCAAGGCAATCAGACCGATCGCTCCAGCACGACGGGCAGCAGACAGGCCAACAAAAGAAGGACGCAGCGATTGAAGTTCCACAACGGACATAGAAGACAGACTTCCTTTCGGTTCAGTTAAGACCCTGGTTCATGACGAGCGCGACTGCACTGCGCAACCGTGCCGTGTTGCCCTCAAACGAGGGACGCAGCTTGGGCGCCTTCGAGAAGGCATTCTGCTTGAGCTCGGCCTCGATCCTGGGGCCGAACAGGTGCCATGCGCTTGTAATATCGCCCACGATGATGATCTCGCTCGGCGCCAGGGCGGAGGCGATCATCCGCAGCCCGCGGCCAAGAAAATCGGACATCTTTTCCAGTGCCCGGATAGCATTGCGGTCCTCGGCCTGCGCCATCTTCACCAGGGCGGCGAAGCTCGGGGTGCGCTTCCCACTGATCTCCTGGTAGTAACGAAGACCGGCACGGTTGGAGGCGACGGTCTCCCAACAGCCGCGGCCACCGCAACCGCACAGATGGCCGTTGTGCTCCATCTCCACGTGACCGAACTCACCCGCCATTCCGTTCGCTCCGCGCAGCAGACGGCCGTTGGAGAAGATACCGGTCCCAATGCCTTCGGAGACGTTGACGACCACCAGATCGTTCAGCCCATCACTGTCGCCGAACCATACCTCGGAGAGGGCGCAGGCGTTGGCGACGTTCTCCATCTCCACGCGCAAGCCGGTGGCCCGATGGATCTTCGACTGGATGCTCTGCATGGGCCACCGCACGTTCGGCGCGAAGATTGGTCGCTTCTGCTGCGGATCGGCGCGGCCAGGAAGGCTGATGCCGATGCCGTCGAAGGACTTGTCCGCGTGGTCGGCCATCAGCTTCTTGATAGCGGCGACGATGGGCGCAATGGCTTTGTTGGGATCGCTGGGCAGAGCAACGATGTTCTGCGCGACGATCTTTCCTCCAAGGTCAGCCACGGCGACCGTCGTCTGTGCGGGATGAATATCGAGCGCGATGACAGCCCGCTGGTGATTGAGCTCCAGAAACGTCGGACGACGGCCACGCGGCAGCCTTCCGGTCGATCCCTCGAGCACCCAGCGCTCGTGGATCAGGTCTTCGACGATGAGCGAGATGGTGCTGCGCTGCAAGCCCGAGACCCGGGCAAGATCGGCTCGCGAGATGGGCTGCCGCGTGCGGATCAGATTGAAGACCAGGTTGCGATTGATCTGTCGTGGCGTCTTGTTTGAAGCGCTCTGTTTTCTCGTGAAGGTAAATGGATGTGTCGGAGGCGTGGGCATCAGTATTTTCTCAACTTGCAAATACGAGGTACGGCAACCATGCAGGAAAGTTTCTTACAAACCTTAGTTGGTTTCTTTCATCTTGCTTTGGCTTACTTGACATCTCGGGCAACGTGCCTTTATATCACTGACAGCCCCGGCATTTTGTAGATGGTCTGAATTATATGTTTCAGATGACACTCTCAGCACCCGGCGGCAGCCTCGACTATGCCTAACCGCCGACAGTTCCTCAAGACCAGTGCCTCCGTTGCCGCTTCCCTGTCCACCCTCTCGCGCTCGGCGCTGGGAGCCTCGCTTGCCCGGTTGGCCAGCGACTCCGCCGCTCCATCGGCTGTGGGTACCCGGCTCTCCACAGGCTGGGAGTTTCTTCGCGAGTCGCTGGGAGGGCCGTGGGAAGTCTGGCACAGCAAGGAGATCGCCGCCTGGCAATCCGTCGCCATGCCGCACTGCTTCAATGCTTACGATGGCTGCGATCCGGAGACCCCGGCCTATCGCGGTAATGGATGGTACCGCACGCATATTGTCCCGGCGAATCCCTACCCCAATGGCCGCACCCTGCTTCACTTCGAAGGCGCAGGACAGACCACGACGGTCTACGTGGGCGATGCTCTCGCCGGCCAGCACACTGGTGGCTATGACGAGTTCGTCTTCGACATCAGCGATGCGGTTCGGAACCTTCCAGCTCCGGCTGCGCCAGACGCAAAGAGTAAGGAGAAGCAGCCGAACGGCGTTCCCATCGCTATTCTCTGCGATAACTCGCGCGATCTGGACCGAATGCCGTCGGACCTCAGCGACTTCACCCTGTATGGCGGACTCTACCGGCACGTCAATCTGGTCTACGTCCCTGCGGTCTCGCTCGAAACCGTTCAGGTAAAGAGCAGCCTCGCCTCGCCGAAGTCTTCCGCCGAAGTCGAAGTTATAGCCTCGCTCTACAACCCGGTCCATGCCACCGATCCGGTCACGATCGCGATTGAGGTCTTCGACGCAAAGGGGGCCTCCGTCCACACGACGAAGCAGACCCTCGCTCCATGGAGTGGAGCAAAGCCTCTCACCAGCTTCAGGCTTCGCACACCTGAGCTCTGGAGCCCTGCCTCTCCACATCTCTACGAGTGCCGCATCACCTTCACGGCCGCAGGCGGAGAGTACACGGCCCGCGAGCGCTTCGGCATTCGCCACACTGAATGGGTCGAACACGGCCCGTTCCTGCTCAATGGCGAGCGACTTTTATTGCGCGGAACACATCGTCACGAAGACCACGCCGGCTACGCTGCCGCCATGCCCGATGACCTCATCGAGCAGGAGATGCGCCTCATCAAGGAGATGGGAGTCAACTTCATCCGTCTGGCGCACTATCAGCAGTCGCGCCGCGTCCTCGAGCTGTGCGACTCGCTCGGCGTCCTCGTCTGGGAGGAGATCCCCTGGTGCCGCACCGGAATCGGCAGCGAAGCCTTTCAGGAGATGGGCCGCCGCACCCTGCGCAACATGATCGCCCAGCACTCCAACCATCCCAGCGTCCTGCTGTGGGGTCTGGGCAACGAGGACGACTGGCCTACCGAGTATCCCGAGGTCAACCAGCAGAAGATTCGCGCCTACCTCACCGAGCTGCGCGACCTCTCCCACCAGCTCGACCCCTCGCGCATGACCACCATCCGGCGCTGCGACTTCGCCCGCGATATTCCGGATGTCTACTCACCCTCCATCTGGGCAGGCTGGTACAGCGGAACCTACCCCGAGTACCAGAAGTCGCTCGAGACTCAACGCGAGCGCGTCAAACATCTCTTCCACGCCGAGTGGGGAGCCGACAGCCACGCCGGCCGGCACTCCGAAGACCCCGACAAGGCACTCGCCCGGATCGCAACCGGCCATGGGACCGACGAGCGCGGCCTCGCCTACCTGGCGACCGGGGGTGAGGCGCGCGTCTCCCGCGACGGCGACTGGTCAGAGACATACGCCTGCAATCTCTTCGACTGGCACCTGAAGGTACAGGAGACGCTGCCCTGGTTCACCGGCTCGGCACAGTGGGTCTTCAAGGACTTCACCACGCCCCTGCGCGTAGAAAATCCCGTGCCCCGCGTCAACCAGAAGGGCCTGATCACGCGCGACATGCAGAAGAAGGAGTCCTACTACGTCTTCCAGTCTTATTGGGCCGACCGCCCCATGGCGCACATCTATGGCCACTCCTGGCCGGTGCGATGGGGTGCTCCAGGCGAGCCGAAGATGGTCAAGGTCTACTCCAACTGCGAGACTGCGGAGCTATTCGTCAACGGCGTCTCGGCCGGGATCCGTAAGCGCGACAGCCAGGACTTCCCAGCCGCCGGTCTGCGCTGGATGACACCATTTGTCGCAGGAACGAACAAACTCCGCGTCGTCGCCCATAAAGGCTCCGTAACCGCTAACGATGAGATCGAGTTCGTCTACCAGACGAAGACCTGGGGTACCCCAGCAACTTTCCAGCTCAAGGAGCTGAGACGCGACGCCGATAAGGTCACTGCCGAGGTGAAGCTGTACGACGCTCAGGGCGTCCTCTGCCTCGATGCGCGCAACCGCGTTCGTTTCACTTTAGCTGGGAATGGCGCGCTGATTGACAACCTTGGGACTCCTGCTGGCTCTCGTGTCGTTGAGCTGGCGAACGGCAGAGCTGCCATCAGCTTCACATGCGCGAAGAAAGGTCAGACCACGATCGCAGTCAGCTCTCCGGGACTTGCGGATACGTTCTGCACAATCGCCTGAGAAGAAGTAAACCCGGCTTCTTCAGTTCCAATTTGGTCCTCTAATCCAGGGCTTTTTCTCTTTGCTGGCGAGAAGGCCATTGACAATTGTTCATTCCACGAACTATCTTTCAGCCGGTCCTCAAAAATAGCTCTTACAAATGCATTGGCATAAGACAAACGATTGATCTGGACCATTTTGGAGGCTTATCCATGAACGAACGCCTGAATTCTCTCGGTCGGAAGCTGCTGCTGGTCGCCTCAGCGGCGATCTTCCTGATCCCGAACGCATTCGCACAACTGACCACAGCAACCATCCTTGGCACCGTCTCTGACTCTACCGGTGCTGTCATCCCGGGCGCGCGCATCACGGCCACCAACGTCGATACCCACTTCACACGCGCGGCTGCCGCCAACGCCGACGGAACCTTCCGGCTCGAGTTTCTTCCTATCGGGCATTACGAACTCAAGGTGGACGCGCAGGGCTTCAAGTCCTATTCGCAGACAAACATCACGTTGAACCTGAATGATCAGCTCACCAATAACATCACCCTCTCGCTGGGCGATGCCACCGAGACGATCACCGTGACCGACGCCCCAAGCCTCGTGCAGTCTTCCGCTTCCAGCCTGGGCAGGGTCATCGATAACACTGAAGTGGATAACCTGCCCATCGTAGGCCGCAACGTCTACGATCTGCTTACCCTCACAGCCGGCGTCCAGACCAGCTCGCAAAGCAACGTGCTCGGATATCCGCAACAGGTCGTCTACATCAACGGCGGCACAGACAACTTCGTCGGCTCTGTCAGCTACTACCTCGACGGCGGTCTTAATATGACCAGCCTGCGCAACACCGGCAACATCCTGCCGAACCCGGACGCCCTGCAGGAGTTCAACGTCCAGACCAACAACTACAACGCCCTTTACGGTCGCATGTCGGCTGGGCTTGTCAACGTCGTCACCAAGTCAGGCACGAACAGAGTCCACGGCTCCATCTTCGAGTTCCTCCGCAATGACAGGCTGAATGCCCTTCCCTATCGTCAAACCACCAAGAGTTCGTACCATCGCAACCAGTTTGGAGCCACGTTGGGAGGGCCCATCTGGCGCGACAAAACCTTCTTCTTCGGAACCTATGGTGGCCTTAGACAATCCACCCCTACGTCCGTGACCGCCGCCGTTGTTCCAACCGCTGCAGAACGCGCAGGAGACTTCAGCGCTGATCTGCCGGCGAATCTACCGGTCAACTATAGTTGCAGCGACGCTTCGGCCGCCGATGTAGCTGCTGGACGGTTTATTGCCTGCAACCCGCTTACAAAGAGACCATTTGCAAACAATAAAATCACGACGCTGGACCCAACGGCCCAGAACATCATCAACAAATACATCCCTCTGCCGAACGCTCAAAACCTTTCGACTCCATTCCTGAACAGATGGACCGGATATACCCCTGCCGTAATGAACACCGATGAATTCCTTATCAAGGTGGACCACAACCTAACGCCAAACCAGCGCGTCCAGGTCAGCTACTTCAACACCAGCGGTATCCAACAGCAGAGCCCCGGCGGCAACCTCGTCTGGTCGCAGCAGAACTATAGCTGGCGGCAGCAGAACGCGAACGTCAGCCATACCTGGACCATCAGTCCTACGAAGATCAACCAGATCTGGCTCAACTACACCCGCATGCTCGCTGGTCGCGTGAACACTCCGGCCGTCTCCCTCGGCGACCTCGGCTCGTCGTTTACGGCTCAGGGCACTCCCTCGCTTCCGCAGATCACCGTAACCAACTACTTCACGTTGGCTCAGTCGATCGCGGGCCCCAAGGCCGGCACCAACTTCTATTCGCTCCGCGACGTTTATAGCTGGAACAGGGGCAAGCATGCTATCGCCTTCGGTGGTGAGGCTTCTCTCAACAAGGACATCCAGCAGACGCTGCTCAACAACTACGGTGTGTTCAGCTTCAACGGTACGCGAGCCGTTGCCGGTTGCCTTCTCCCAAACAATGCTGCTTGCCCGTCCGCCGGAGTAACCCGCGGGCAAAATGGCCTGGTTGATTTCATGCTTGGCCTGCCAGTCACAATGGGCCAGGATACGCCGGTAACGGCCATCGATAACATCTGGTTCTACGGTCTCTTCCTGCAGGACGACTACAAGATCAAGCCAAACCTGACTCTTAATCTGGGTCTTCGCTGGGATGTCCAGCCCGCGCCTACGGACCCGCAGAATCGTCTGTCTGCCTGGCTTCCCGGAGCCCGGTCCACGGTCATTACGAACGCTCCGGCTGGCTTGCTCTTCCCCGGCGACTCCTACAACAACTCGACGCTGCCGCGCGGCCTGGTCAACACTCGCTACCATCACGTCTCCCCGCGTATCGGCTTTGCCTGGGATCCCTTTGGCGACGGCCGCACTGCGGTTCGAGGCGCCGGAGGCCTCTTCTACGGCAGCGTCTCAGGCAACGAGTGGAATGCGAACTCCAACTTCCTTCCCTTCGCGGTCCGCAACACCTACTCCAACGTCACTTCGCTGACGAACGTCTACGCCGACAAGACGAACTTCCCCAACGGGAATCCATACCCCTACGTCTATAGCCCAACCGGTGCACGCTTCATCTATCCCGCGGCGCTCCAGGGCATCGACCCCGCGTATCAGTGGCCCTACACCTACCAGTTCAACCTGTCGGTCCAGCAGCAGTTCACCCGTGATTTTGCAATGACAGTAAGCTACGTCAGCACGCTAAGCCACGATGTACCGTTCGCTCCCGACCTCAACTACCCCATCTGGTCACCGACAGCGAAAAGCGGCGATCAAAACTCACGTCGCCCTTATGGCGCAACCGGCAAAACTACACAGACCCTGAGCACCGTGAACATAATCCAGTCCAAGCAGAAGGCCAACTACCACGGTCTCCAGATCGATGTTGAAAAACGAATGGGCCACGGCGTCAGCATCAAGAGCTTCTACGTCTGGTCGCGAACGATGAGCAGTGCCCAGGTCAACAACAGCGGCGCAGTGGTCAACAGTGTTCAGGACGCGAACCAGATGGCGCAGGAATATGGTCGTAGCGATACGGACATCCGGCACCGGTCGCAGACTTCCATCATTTGGCAGCCGAACTACTTTGCGAATCGGGGTCTGTTGACTCGATCTCTCTTAAACGGCTGGACTGTCTCCGGAATCGTCGCTTTCCAAAGCGGTACACCGTTCACCGTCCTCACCGGCTCAGATACCAACTTCGACGGTATCAGCTATGACCGCGCGAATGTTGTGGCCGGACAACCCTTTGGAAACTCCAGCTACAATCATGTGGATCCAGCCTCGAAGTTCTTCAACCCGAGTGCGTTCTGCGTCTTCAGTGCGGCCTGCCCCGGAATCGGTCCCGGGGGGTCGGACGGCAACTCAAAGCGGAACGCATACTCCGGTCCAGGCGCCAAGAACGTCAATGCCGCGATCTTCCGGAACTTCAAGGTCTGGGAGGGTGTTCAATTGCAAGGCAGGGTCGAAGCGACAAACGTCTTCAACTTCGCCAACTTTAGTTTTGGTACTGGCACTGGCCCTACAGTCAATATCAACAATGCGAATGCGGGAACCATCTCCTCGAACAGTGGGAATTTCCCGATGCGGCAGCTGCAGGTCGGCGCTCGAATCCTCTTCTAACACTCCTGAACTCCCGGGTACGGCAAGGATGCTTGCCATACCCGGGAGTTTTCTTTTTAACTTCCCCGAAGCCATCTCTCCTTTCGCCGCGTCCAACCCGAAGTCCCACACCCGGGCTTCGGTATAGTAAGACTTTCGGCTGTTCTCTGGAGGTACTCGCGTGTCTGTTCGACGTGTGCTCACAACCGTTATCCTTGGCCTTGCCCTCGGCAGCGCCGCGCGATCGCAGGATCTCGCCAGCTTCGAGAAGCGAACGCACGTCAAGGTGCTGCCCAACGGCCTTACCCTGATCGTCTGCGAGCGTCCCGAGGCTCCCGTCTTCAGCTTCTACACCCTCGTCGATGCCGGCTCGGCCGATGATCCCCAGGGCGACAGCGGCCTCGCTCACATGTTCGAGCACATGGCCTTCAAGGGTTCCACCGAGATTGGTACCTCCAACTATCCCGCCGAAAAGGCCGCGCTCGCCAAAGTCGAGACCGCATACGCCGCCTATGACGACGAGTACCGCAAGCGCGTCGGCCAGGATCCTGCCAAACTCGCTCAGCTCAAAAAAGCTTTCGAGGACGCTCAGGCTGCGGCACAGAAGTACGTCATTCCCAACCAGTTCTCCGAGATCGCCGAACAGAATGGCGCTGTCGGCATCAACGCCTCCACCGGCGAGGACTCCACGCAGTACTTCTGGTCCATGCCCTCCAACCGCCTCGAGCTCTGGGCCTATCTAGAAAGCCAACGCATCGGCCACCCCGTTCAGCGCGAGTTCTACAAGGAGCGCGACGTCGTTCAGGAAGAGCGACGCATGCGCATCGACTCGGCCCCCATCGGCCGCATGGTCGAACAGTTTCTCGCCACCGCCTACGTCGCTCATCCCTACGGCCGCTCCGGC
>DATHJA010000367.1:0-16409 GCA_035316475.1 Edaphobacter sp.
CAGACATTGTTGAGGAAGTGGCGGTCGTGCGAGATGGTGATGACGGTGCCGTTATAGCGATTGAGGAAGTCTTCGAGCCAGTGAATGGATTCGAGATCGAGATAGTTCGTAGGCTCGTCGAGCAGGAGGGCTTCGGGGTTGCCGAAGAGAGCCTGCGCGAGCAGGACACGGACCTTCTGGCCGCCCTGCAGCTCGCTCATCTTGCGCTCGTGGACCTCGTCGGGAATGTCGAGTCCCTGGAGCAACACGGCGGCATTGGCCTCCGCCTCGTAGCCGTCCTCATCGCCGACGATGCCTTCGAGCTCGCCGAGGCGTGAACCGTCTTCATCGGTCAGCTCGGGCTTTTCGTAGATGTGCTCACGCTCTTCGAGCGCCGCCCAGAGACCTTTGTTGCCCATGATGACGGTGTCGATGACGCGATAGGCATCGAACTCATACTGGTCCTGCTTGAGAACACCGATCTTTTTGGGGCGGACGACGTTGCCCTTCTGGGCATCGATCTCGCCGGTGAGCACCTTCATGAAGGTGGATTTGCCGGCGCCGTTGGGGCCGGTGAGGCCGTAGCGGCGGCCCGTGGTAAAGGTAACCGAAACATCCTCGAAGAGGAGCTTCGAGCCGTAGCGCATGGTGACATTGGAGACAGAGATCATCAACTCTATTTTCGCATGATTTGCTTTGTAAATATGCGATGAACTCTGTTCCTGACAATGTCAGGACTGGCCGATCAAAACACCCGCCGCGAAGACGAGTCCGCCGCCGACGATGACCTGCAGGCAGGAGAGCGCGAAGCTGGTCTTGAAATATTTGTGGCGAATGAAGGCGATGACGATCAGCTCGACCCCGACGACCGCATAGGCGAGAGTAAGGGCGTGATGCAGGTTCGCGATGAGAAATGGGAGGGTGTGGAGAAAGCCTCCGATGAAGGTCATCAGGCCGGTGACCAGGCCGCGAAAGACCGGGTTGCCGCGACCGGTGAGCGAACCGTCGTCGGAGAGGCCCTCGGAGAAGGCCATGGAGATTCCTGCGCCGACGGCGGTAGCAAGACCTATGAGCAGCACGGTGTGGGAGTTGTGCGTAGCGAAGGCGGTGGCAAAGATGGGGGCGAGCGTGGAGACGGAACCGTCCATCAGACCGGCGAGGCCGGGCTGGACGACGCGCAGGACGAAGTTCCTGTCGTCGGCGGTGAGCATGTCGACGCTATCGGAAGCGAAGGAATTATTACTGGACATAGGTCTTGAAATTGAGATCGTGAACTGATCCGCAAGTCTCAGAGTAACTTACAAAAGTAATCCTATGCTGTGATAGGCTAAGGACATAGCCATCCATCCATGCTCGTGGGTTTTGGGAGACGTGTGTGCCTCAGGATAAAGCTACTGTGGGCCAGTTCAAGCTAAAGTTGCTTTCCGCCGTAGTCATGTTCGCTGTTGGATTTGTTGCAGTAGCCGCTGTCATCCACCTTTCGATAGGAAATGGACTTCGGCTTCACGCCGATATCCGAAGCGAAAAGCTCCAGCTGATGGATCAGTGGCAGGGAAAGGCTTATTCGGCCGCCTTCGGATCGAGTCACGTTCACAATGGGTTCGATCCGCGAAGCTTCGACCTTACGCTTGCCGGGTCTCCTCTTCAAACACGGTCGTTGAACCTGGCGATCGCCGGAGGAAGCCAGACGGAGCAGAGGGTGGAGGCTCTGGCGTTCCTCAAGAACCTGAATGCGCCACCCAAGATCGGATCGGCCATTGAGTCCCGCTCCTGCATGGTGGTGCTGGAGCTTGGCGCGGGAGCGAACTTTACCAGTGACCACCTGATGCATCCCCGCTCCATCAATATCTACGATCTCGATACGGTTCGCTTTGTCACGCAGCTGACCACGCCGGAGATGGGCCTGAAGCAGCGAGTGGGAAGAATCGGTTACTCCGTGCTGGCGATGGTTCTGCACTACGTGAATCTCGGGATGCTGAGCAGCGAGATCTTTGCGCCAGTCGTCGACAATACGATGTTCAAGGAAGAGACCATCGACGACCGGCGAGGCCTGTACTCCACTCCGATGAGTCCAAAGATACATGCCGCGCTCGAGAAGACGATCAGCGGGGCCCCGGCGAAGGCAGAGCCCGTTCCGCAGCCACTGCTGCCCGGCAACAGCACGCTGCTGGAGGAGCTGACGGCAGCGAGCCCGGTAAAGCACCTGACCTTTGCCTATATCGTCATGCCGATGCTGAGTAATCTTCGCAGCTACCCGGTCACACCGGAGGAGATAAAGTGGTCGAGCGGAGTGAGCCCCATCGTGGATATGGCGCGACCCGATCTGTATCCGGAGCTGTACCAGGTAAAGTACTGGGCCGATGACGCGCACTTGAACGAACAGGGAGCGCGGCTGATGACCAAACTAATGGCCGAGCAGTTGAAACGATGGTTCGCGGCCCACGGTGAACCGGAACGATGTGGAGGGTAAGGCTTGCTCTTCGTTGAACTGCGCTTTTTTATCTTCTTTGCCATCGTGCTGCTGGTGTACTGGTCGCTGCGCACCAACAACGCGCGAAAGTGGTTTATCCTTCTGGCGAGCTATTACTTTTATGGGAGCTGGGACTGGCGATTCGCAGTCATGCTGCTGGTGCTCTCAACCGGCGACTGGTTCTTTGCGCTGCGGCTTACGCAGATAGACGATGGGCGTCTGCGCAAGCTGTATGTTTCGGCCAGCCTCTTCATGAATCTTTCGGTGCTGGCGTTCTTCAAGTACTTCCACTTCTTCGTGGATAGCGCTGTGATGTTCGCGCAACAGCTGCACTTTCAGCTGAGCGGACCGACGATCAAGATTATTCTTCCCGTCGGCGTAAGCTTCTTCACCTTCCAGTCGCTGAGCTACACCATCGACGTGTACCGCCGCGAGATTCCTGCGGTGGAGTCCCTCAGGGACTACCTGATGTTCTCGTCGTTCTTCCCGCAGCTGGTTGCAGGCCCTATCGTGCGGCCGAAATATTTTGTCCCGCAGATGTCGGAGAAGCGCTCGCTGACACTGGACCAGATCAAGCAGGCGATGTACCTGTTCCTGCTGGGATACATCAAGAAGGTCTGCATCGCGGACAATCTTTCCCCTTACGTAGACAGAGTCTTCAACCATCCGGCCCCGTTCAGCGGGTTCGCCTCCATCACGGCCACCTGGCTTTATACGATTCAGATCTTCTGTGACTTTTCCGGATACAGCGATATGGCGATCGCGGTCGCGGCATTGCTGGGCTACAAGCTGGTGCTGAACTTCGATGCTCCCTATCTGGCGGATTCGATTCAGGAGTTCTGGAAGCGCTGGCACATCTCACTGTCGACGTGGATCAGGGACTATATCTACATCTCGTTGGGTGGCAGAAACAAGAAAAACCGCCTGGTCACCTATCGCAATCTGCTGCTCACCATGCTGGGAGGCGGCCTGTGGCATGGGGCCGCATGGACGTTCGTCGTATGGGGAGGAGCGCACGGGGCGGGACAGGTGGTCCGGCAGGAGTTCAACCTGCATGCGCCTCCCTCGCCACGGCAGGAGTTGCTACGTAGGATCGTTGGGTGGTTTCTGACGCTGAACTTCGTCTGCCTGTGCTGGATCCTGTTCCGCTCAAGCAACTTCTCGACCGCACTGGTCATGATCAAACGCTACCTTCTGCTCGATCATGGAGGAACGGAGACGATTCCTTTGTGGCTTGCCGGGATTGGCCCTGTCCTGCTGGCATGCCAATGGGCGATGCGCAGGATTCACTTCGAGGCTCGGATGTGCTCGATGAACCTGACGAACTTTGCGCTGGCTTATGGAGCTACGTGGGCTTTGGCGCTGAGCATGTTGCCCCTGGGCTATCGACCGTTTATCTACTTCCAGTTTTAATGCACCGGAAATAACAAACCCGCAGGCGGCTGGTTCGCTGCCTGCGGGTTTTCTTTTAGGAAACAGTTAGCGGCCGCGGTTTCCCCGGGTGGGGCGGGAGCCGGAGTTGCCGCCGCGAGGATGCGAGGCGTTCCGCCCCGGATGTGCTCCGTTACCGCCATTGCCGTGCGCGGCGGCCTGCCCCTGCGGGCGGCTGCCGTGTCCCTGGCCTTTGCGGCGACCGCGGAAGCCGGGGCGTCCGTTGCCTGCGGGCGCGGATTGTTCTGAGCCGCCACGCCAGGAACGGGTTTCAAGCGCGAGCAGGGCATCGAGCCCGGAGGCGGACGCAGCGGTATCCCGCGCAGGAAGCGCATTGAGATCGAGGGGCTTGTTGCGCTCCTCCTTCTCGAGGTTCTTATCGGCCTCGCGCCAGCCGAACTTTATGTTCAGCTCGCGCTCGATCTTGCGAGCCTCATGACGTTCCTGCGGCATGACGAAGGTAGTGGCCACTCCCTTGGCTCCGGCACGGCCGGTGCGGCCGATGCGGTGGACGAAGTCATCGCTGGCATTGGGAAGATCGTAGTTGACGACGTGCGCGATGTCGGAGATGTCGATGCCGCGTGCGGCGACGTCGGTGGCGACCAGGACGCGATGCTTGCCCGTGGCGAAGCCCTTGAGTGCGGAGGTGCGCTGCGACTGCGAACGATCGCCGTGGATGGCGTTGGTATCGTGGCCCAGCTTCTCGAGCTTGCGGGAGATGCGGTCGGCGCCGTGTTTGGTGCGGGAGAAGACCAGGAAGCTTCCCTGCTCTTCGGCGAGCATCTGGTTCAGCAGGCCGAGCTTCTGGTCCTGCATGACGGTGTAGGCGCGGAGCTCGACGCGGTCGGATGGCTTCGAGGTGTTACCGATCTCGATGCGGATGGGGGTTTTGACGTAGTCCCGCACGATCTCCTGAATGTTGGCGTCGAGCGTGGCCGAGTAGCACATGGTCTGGCGTGTGCGAGGCACGGCGGTGACGATGCGGCGGATCGCGGGAAGGAAGCCCATGTCAAGCATGCGATCGACCTCGTCGAGGACGAACATGTCGACCTTGGAGAGATCGATCTCGCGGCGACGGAGGAAGTCCTCGAGCCGTCCAGGAGTGGCGACGACCAGGCGCGGGCCGCGGTCGAGGTTGTCGAACTGGGTATTCTCCGACAGGCCTCCGCAGACGAGCGCGGCGTCGTGTTTCGCACCGGGCATCAGCTTGCAGTAGTTCTCAAGCACCTGCATGGCGAGCTCGCGGGTGGGCAGGAGGATGAGGGCACGGATTGGATTGCGCTTTCCGCGCGTGCTGGGGGTAGAGGTGGCGTCAAGCTTCTCGAGGATAGGGACGAGGAAGCTGAGAGTCTTGCCGGTGCCGGTGGAGGCAGTGGCGAGAATGTCGCGACCTTCGAGGGCGGGCGGTATGGCTCCGGCCTGAACGGGCGTCGGCGTGATGAAGCCGGCCGCGGTCAAGCGGTTCTTGAGGGCGTCGGAGATGTTGAAGTCAGTAAAAACTGAGGAATAAGCTGCGGAGTTCCGGATGGAATCCTGCTGTGCGGGTGCTTCTAATGTTGTGGTCAAAGTAGTCCTTACGTAATGGCCGTTCTCTTGGACGGCGCCCTTCGATATGCAGAACGATGCGAGAGCGCATCATGGATTCCGGGGTATCAGCTTGCCCTACGTCGGGCGAAACGCTGCTGCACGGCGAGAAAGATCACGATTGATCTTCCATCGAAGCCAGAGCAACCAGCGCTTTTTTTTGGAGCCGTATCAACGACAAAGCGCGGTAGATGCTTCAGCGGTCTCTGGCCAGCCCAAATCCATTCAGGGCCTTTCCCGCGAAGCGAGCATTTTCTACTCCTCTACAGAGTAACACAGTGAGACGGGATTTGCTCGGATAGATCTCTGCCGCACTCTCCCGCAGAGTCCGCAGCTTCTACGGTTGTGCTTCCGAAGCACGGCTTCTCTGGTTTTCGAGTGAAGAAGCAATGGAGCCAAGCTCGAAGCCTGACTCCATCCTGTTCTTTCAAATCCTGTTTTTTTTAAATATGGCAGCTGACCATGCCACGCTTTTCGAGGTAGCGCTGGTGGTACTCCTCCGCCTTCCAGAAGATCTTCGTAGGACATACCTGCGTCGCGATGGGATTCCGGTAGGTACCCGACGCATTCAGCTCAGCGATTTTGGCTCGTGCCGCGTTGGACTGTTGCTCGTTGTGCGTGAAGGTTACGCTGCGGTACTGAGTCCCCAAATCCGGTCCCTGACGGTTGATCTGGGTGGGATCGTGCATCGCGAAGAATGCGTCCAGAAGAGATTCGTAACTGATACGAGAGTTGTCGAAGGTGACTTGAACGACTTCCACATGGCCGGTGCGGTCGGTACATACATCTTTATAGGTTGGGTGCTCGAGGTCTCCGCCTTCGTAGCCTACTGCTGTGTCGATGACTCCAATAATTTCATTGAACTTTGCTTCTATTCCCCAGAAGCATCCTGCTCCAAATGTGCCCTTCTCGATTGCCACTTTTACTCCTTTGCTGCAAACTGCACCATACTGCTCTATTGGTTAGACGACAGGCCTGGGTCTGCGGTCGAACGATATCTATTGGATGCTCTTCAGGGATGGTTTGTCATCTCCCTGAAGTTGAACAGCGGGAGTATTCTGAGCAGTTAAATCAAGAGATGTCAACTGGTCTGACACTATCTTTCGATATCTCGAAGAAGTACTCCCCCATGTCTTGTACAGGGGTCACTCGCGGAATGTTACCTTCGTGAATTCGCGGAAAAAAATGATCCCCTGCCCGCAGCTTTTTGCAGCTGCCTGCATCGCCGGTTGCGAAGCAAGCATGTCAGCCGCGGCGGCTGTTTGGGGTCCGTGAAACCGGCGCGCGGCGCTTGCTGCTCTTTGGAGGAACGGGCTTCTTGAGCTGGGCGAACTCCGGGGGCTTCTGCTTGGGGGTAACCTTGAGGCCGCGCGCAGCTCTTCCCAGAGCAGTGACCTCGCCGGGTGTAAGCTCACGAAATTCGCCTGGCGCGACATCGAGCCGGAGTGCGCCATAGCCGATTCGGCGAATCTTTTCGACGTGATGGCCAATCTCTTCGAACATCTTGCGGAGCTGCCGGTTCCGTCCTTCGGTGAGGGTGAGCTCGAACCATGGGTTGTCGCCGCCGCGCACCTGCTCGACCTTTGCCGGAGCGGTAATGACCCGGTCGCGGCGTCCGCTGCGAACTTCATTGAGCCGTCCGCGGTCGATCATGATGCCGCGACGAAGCTGATCAAGGTTTTCGGCCGTCGGCACCCCTGCCACCTTCACCAGATAGGTCTTTTCTACGCCCGCGGCTGCCTTCGAGAGCTTATTGGCCAGATCGCCGTCGTTGGTCATCAGCAACAGTCCCTCGGACAGGTAATCGAGGCGGCCTACGGGGTAGAGGCGGACAACGTCGCCATGCGGACCGCGCTTGTTCGCCATCAGCTCCATGACGGTGGGACGCTTTTCTGGGTCGGAGAGCGTGGTGACGTAGCCACGCGGCTTGTTGACCATGTAGTAGCGCTGCTCCTCCTTGCCATGAAGGAGCTTGCCGTCGACACGAATATGGTCGTGATCGAGGTCAGCGCGGGTGCCGAGTTCGGTGACGACCTTGCCGTTGACCTGCACCCGGCCTTCGAGGATCAGCTCCTCGGACTTGCGGCGGCTGGCGATGCCTGCAGCCGCGAGGATCTTCTGGAGGCGCTCGCCTCGGGGTTCGGTCGATTCGGTCATCTCTCCATTATCCCCTGAGTGGAGACTCGGCGATGACTAGCTGCTCGACTTTTCGACGGGTTCGGCCTCGTCCGCCGTCTGCTGTTGCTCGCCGGCGGGCTCTTCATCCTCGGGGAGCTGGTCATCGAGAGGGTCGTCGACCGGGTCGGGGCTGCCGTCGGCCTGGGGCAGATGCGTGTGCCGCTCCGGCTCCAGCTCACCGGGTGTCTCGGGAGCGTGGTGCGGAGGATTCTGCGAGTCTGCCTCCATGGGAATCTCCTCCTGCTCGGCAAGCTCGCCGGCCATCTTCTCGAACTCCTCGATGGAGGGCAGCTCGTTGATGTCCTTGAGGCCGAAGCGGAGCAGGAAGTCCTTGGTGGTCTTGTAGAGGATGGGCCGTCCTATCACCTGCTTGCGGCCGGCGGTGGTGATGAGCTTGCGCGCCATGAGCGAGCCGAGGACGCCACCGGAGTCGACGCCGCGGATCTCGGCGACCTCGGGGGCTGTGATGGGCTGCTTGTAGGCGACCACGGCAAGTGTCTCCAGGGCCTGCAGGGAGAGCTTCAGAGGTGGCTTGAGGGACTTGACGAAGCCCCGGACGGCATCGTGATACTCCGGCTTGGTGGCGAGGCGATAGCCGCTGGCGACCTCGCGGATCTCAAGGCCACGGTCGCCGTTGGCATAGTTGGCGATGAGCTGGTCGAGGATGGAGCGGAAGTATTCGCGGAGACGGCGGTTCTTCTCCTTCTCCTCCTTGCCTTCGCGCGTGGAGCGCTGCTCGGAAGTCTCTTCGGGGGTCTCCGGTGTCTCCGGGGTCTGCTCCGTCGCTGGAGCGGTCGCTGCTGGGGAGGTTTCTTCGGGGGCCTGTTCCGGCTCAGAGAGAATCTCTCCGTTCAAACCGTCCACGTCGGGACCGCTCTCTTCGGAGGCGAAGCGAGCCTCGTCCTCACTCTCGAGCGCGAGAGCCTGCTGGGCCTGCGCAATCTGGTCTAGCTCGGCCTGGGCCTCCTGGCCGAGCAGCCCCATCAACTGGGCCAGGGTTACCGGTTCTTCCGACGCGTAAATGACAGCTTCGATCTTTGCTTTGAGGCTCATTGCCTTTGAGTGTATAAGAATGCCCCTGCCCGGGGAGAGCTGGCGAGACCCCATTCGGGACGCGTTTTGCACAGCAAAAGGGGCGGAATCTTCTCCGCCCCTTTCCTAAAACCACCTGCCCGAAGGTGAAGTCCCGATCTATTTCACGAGCATATTGAAGAGCCAGTACAAAACACCCGAGAGGATTGCCGCAGCGGGAAGCGTGAAGATCCAGGCCAGGGCGATATCGCGCAGTGTCGAGGTCTGCAGGCCGCTCTTGTTGGCCGCCATGGTGCCGGCGATGCCTGAGGAGAGGACGTGCGTTGTACTGACGGGAAGACCGTATCCGTCGGCGGCGAGGATGGTCATCATCGCGACCAACTCGGCCGAGGCACCCTGTGCATAGGTCAGGTGGGTCTTGCCGATCTTCTCTCCGACCGTCACTACGATGCGCTTCCAGCCGACCATGGTTCCCAACCCGAGGGCGAGGGCCACGGCTACCTTGACCCAGGTAGGAATGAACTTGGTGGAACGATCGAGGAAGCCCTTGTAGTTAGCGAAGATCTTCTTATCGTCGTCGGAGACTTTGGGACCGTACTTCGGCAGCAGCCGGAACGTCTCGCTGACCAAGTACATCTGGTTACGGACGTTGGCCTGCATCTCGGCGGGCACCTTGTTGAGGGCGCCGTAGCGGGTGACCTCGTTCTGGATGTCGTCCACGGTCTGGCGCAGCGCCAGCATGGTCGTGGGCTTGAAGGTCCGCACGGAGACGAACTCTTCCAGCTCGGGCTGGGAATCGGCGATAACCGTGTTGGAATCAACGTAGTGGGTGATGGTGTCGGAGACCTGATGCGAGACCGCCACGAAGGTCTGGACCTGCGAGTTGGTGACCGCGTGGTTGAGCGCGTAGGCGGTCGGAACCGTACCGACCAGAATCAGCATGATGAGACCCATGCCCTTCTGGCCATCGTTGGATCCGTGGGCGAAGCTGACGCCGCCGCACGTGAGGATGAGCAGAGCGCGGATGTAGAACGGCGGAGGCTCGGCGCCCTTGGGGGCCTCATAGAGACGAGGGTCGCGCAGTAGCGCCTTGAAGAGCATAAAGAGCAGAGCAGCGCAGACGAAGCCGACCACCGGCGAGAGCAGCAGCGCCTTGAAGACCTTGGTAACCTGCTCCCAGTCCACGCCGCTCACGCCGCTTTTGCCGTGCAGGAGCTGGTTGGTGATGCCGACACCGATAATCGAGCCGATCATGGTATGGGAGCTGGAGGCCGGCAGGCCACGGTACCAGGTCGCCAGATTCCACAGGATAGCTGCCGCCAGCAGGGCGAAGACCATCGCGAAGCCCGAGCCCTTGCTGACCTTGAGGATGAGCTCGACCGGCAGGAGCGTGATGACCGAGTAAGCGACGGCACCGGAGCTGGTGAGCACGCCGATGAAGTTCATAATGCCGGAGTAGACCACGGCAATGTGCGGCTCGAGCGAGTGTGTGTAGATGCAGGTGGCGACGGCATTCGCAGTGTCATGGAAGCCATTGACGAACTCAAAGCCGAGAGCGATCAACAGGGCGAGCCCCAACAGCAGATAGGGGAAGATCGAGCCCGTATGGACGAACGAGAGGTCCTCGGAAAGCTTGCTGACGATGTAGCCTATTCCGCCGAGGAGAAGAAGTCCAAAGATAATACCTCCGATTTTGCCCGGAGAGGATTTCTTGAGTTTCTCGTCGAGGAGGGAGCCGGAAGGAACAGTGGCGGGTGTTGCCATAAGTCATCACCTGTTTGGGGATTCGGGGCAGTCGGTGAAGACGACGATAGGCCGGATTTGCGAATAGAGTGTGAATGCCGCGTAAAAGCTCTTTGCTCTTCAGTCAAAAAGAGAAGGGGGCTCTGTTGCGAGGGGTCCACAGAAACCCTTTGTGTGCAATAAGTTGCACGCAAGGGATTAGGGGTGAAGTCCTTCGAGACTATCGCCAGTCGTCACGGGCCTGTTGCTGGTCGGCGAAGACCTGGTCGAAGTTGTCGGTCTTCTTGATGAGGATGTCCCCCTCGGTCACCGGCTGGTGCAGCAGCACTGCCTGCAGACGCACCAGCTCAAGCATCGCCAGAAACATGCAGATGAGGGCGCGCTCGGTGTGGGTGTTGTGCAGGAGCCGGCGCAGCGAGATCGGCTTATCCTCCATCACCAGGCGGCGCTTCACATAGTCGATCATCTGGGCCACAGTAACCGACTCCTCATCGACATCGAGAACGGGGCGCTTGCGCAGGCGGCCCAGGATGTCCTGGAAGACGCGGACCAGGTCGACGGTGTCGGCGGCGATCTCGCGCTCGGCGTCGGCTGAGTCGCGGAATTCGCGCATGCCGGGATTGGTCCAGGTGGCCTCTTCGATCTGCTGTTTCTGCAGCAGCATCTGGGCGGCTGCCTTGAAGCGCTCATGCTCGAGCAGCCGTTCGACCAGCTCGCGGCGCGGGTCTTCGGAGTCGGCCCCGGTGACGTCGGAGGGGTCTCGCGGCAGCAGCATCTTCGACTTGATGTGGATCAGCAACGAGGCCGTGTAGATGAACTCGCCGGCAGCGTCCACGTCGGTCTGCTGAAGCTTGTGAGTGTACTCGAGGAACTGCTCCGTAATGCGCGCGATGGGAATGTCGTAGATGTCGATGTTCTGCTTACGGATGAGATCGAGCAGAAGGTCGAGCGGACCGTCGTAGACCAGTCCCACGCTGACGGAGAAGGGCGATTGCGAAGCTTCTTCCTTGTCCTTCGCGTCTTTGTCCTTTGCGGCGCGCTTCGGCTCCGGAGCTGGCGCCGGAACCGGGTGCTTGAGAGCAAAGGGTTCCTGCCGCAGTTCGTCCGTTGCCTCAACGGCGGGAGTCTCTTCAGGCTGACTCGGTTGCTCGAGATTGGGATCGCGTGTCTCTTCCGGCATGGTTATTCGAGTCCTACAGTGGCGCGCACCTCGCGCATGGTCAGGTTGGCGCGCTCGTTGGCGCGGGCGTTGCCGTCCTCGAGAATGGCGTCGAGCTCAGCGGGATGCTGCTCGAAGTATGTACGCCGCTCGCGGATGGGGGCCAGCTCGCGGACAAGGTTGTCGGCGAGCCAGCTCTTACATTCGATGCAGCCGATGCTGGCGGTCGTACAGCCCTGGCGTGCATTCTGCTGCGTTTCGACAGGCGAAAAAACCTTATGCAGATCGAAGACGGGGCAGATATCAGGGTTGCCAGTATCTTCGCGGCGGATGCGTGCCGGGTCTGTCACCATCGTCTTCAGCTTGGAGCGAATCTCTGACTCAGAGTCGGAGAGCAGGATGGTGTTGCCGTAGCTCTTGGACATCTTGCGGCCGTCGGTGCCAGGCAGCTTCGGCGAGGGCGTCAGCAGAACCTGCGGTTCAGGCAGTACCTCGCGGCGGCCGAAGCCGGTAAGCTTCTTGGTCTGCTTGGCTGCCTCATAAAGCTCGTGCGCCGAGAAGGCAGACTTCGTCTTGTCATCGGCCAGCTTGCGGGCCTTCTCCTGGATGGCCCCCATCTCCCAGGGCGCGGCGTCAGGGCTGAGGTAAAACTCGCCGGGAAAGAACTGGTTGAAGCGGCGGGCGACCTCTCGGGTCAGCTCAATGTGCGCCACCTGATCCTGCCCGACAGGAACATATGACGCCTGGTAGATGAGGATGTCGGCGGACTGCAACAGGGGATAACCGAGAAAGCCGTAGGTTGCTAGGTCCTTCTCCTTCAACTCCTCCTGCTGATCCTTGTAGGTGGGAACGCGCTCGAGCAGGCTGAGCGGCGTAATCATCGCCAGCAGATCGTTGAGCTCGAAGTGCGCGGGAACCTTGCTCTGCACGAAGATGGCACAGAGCTTCGGGTCAAGACCCGCGGCGAGAAAGTCGAGTGCGACCTCGCGGATGTTCTCCTTGAGCCTGCTGGTGTTGGCATAGTCGGTGGTCAGGGCGTGATAGTCGGCGATGAAGAAGTAGCACTCATACTCGTGCTGCAGCTTGACCCAGTTATAGAGCGCGCCCATGTAGTTGCCCAGGTGCAGCTTTCCCGTGGGACGCATGCCGCTGAGAATCCGCGGGCGGGATGTGGAAGGGGTGGAATCGGTCATGATGCTCAAATAGAGATGATACGGGAAACCCCTGCTTTAAAGCGCGGCAAGGATGCCGTCAAAGGCGGACTGCAGTGGATAGAGAAAGACCCGGAAGATGAAGCCGCCGGCCAGCAGCATGAAGATCCACAACGCGAACATCCCCATACGGTCATAGACCTGCAATGCGCCATAAGGAAGGAAGTGGCGCAGGATGCGGCTGCCATCCAGTGGAGGAAACGGCACCAGGTTGAAGACGAACAACAGCAGGTTGATCAGGATGATGAAGTAGAGCAGCAGCGCGATGGGAAACAGAGCCGGCAGGTTTTCGGTAGAGACTCCGGGATAGTGCATGGCCAGCGCCATTGCAGTGAAGACCGCTATGGCACCGCCGGGAACCAGGTGCTTGATGATCAAAAGCAGAATCAGTGCTCCGGTGGCCAGAAGGAGATTGCTGGCCGGACCCGCCAGAGTGACCAGGATGTCGTCGCGCTTGTAATTCTTGAAGTTGCGGGCGGTAACAGGGGTGGGCTTGGCCCATCCGATCAGCGGCCAGTGGTAGACCAGAGCGATCAGAGGCATGAGCACCGACCCGAAGGGGTCCAGGTGCTTGAGCGGATTCAGAGTCACCCGGCCGAGCATCTTGGCCGTAGGATCGCCCAGCCGCCACGCAGCCCAGGCATGAGCACACTCATGAACACTGAAGGCAAGAATAAGCGCGACAACCTGGAAGAGGATAAGGACGACGTTCTGGTTCATGCATCCAGCTTAAAGGAAGAAAGCCCTCCGTAGAAAAAAGCCACAGACTTGCAGGCGCGAGGCCCCTTTTTCGGGCCCGGCGCCATCGGAGGCGAGACCGGATTCAGGCCTTCGGGTCCTTCTCGCGCTTCACCTTCGCCGGAATCCCCACCGAGACCACATCCGGCGGCACTGGCTTCGTCGCCAGCGCCATGGCTCCCAGCATCGCGTTTTCGCCGATATTTGCACCGGCCAGTACGGTAGCGTGATAGGTCACGCGGGCGCGCGGACCAAGCTCGGTCGGCTTGTTCGTGACATTTAACTGCACGTTGATGTCGTGGGTGTGGGAGTAGATGTTCGCGTAGTCCGAGACGCTGGTGCCTTCGTGCAGAATAATTCCGCCGCGGTCGTCGAGCATCACGTCCCTGTGGATGGTGCAGTTGTCCTCGATGGTGAGGTTGTAGCCGTAGGTGAACTCGACGTTGTGGAAGATCTTCACGCCCTTGCCCATGGACTTGAAGATGTGGCACCCCAGCATGCAGCGAAAACGAAAGCCCAGCCAGTGGTTCAGCCCCAGCGGCGAGCGATCGAACATCTGCCAGAACCAGATGAGCGGCTTGCGGATGGCATACTTCTCGGCGTCGATGTCGCCGTAGTACTCCGGCTCGAGCGTAACGTTGCGAGGGTCGAAGGTCTCGACCAGCGCATGACTGCCTAATTCGCTTGAGAGCGTGACCTGGGTTCGCCCGCCATGGGGACGCCCGAGATAGATCTGGTAGAGCTCGTCGCGCACGATCTCGGAGCGGCGGTCGACCGATTGATGCCGGTTGAACTCGTCGTTGAGCTGGGCGAGCCAGCGGCGATAGGTCGCCTCCGCCTCCGGGGTGGGCTTTAATTCGCGATAGGTGTACTGGGGCATGGATTCTCTCTTTTCAAGGACTGACCGGCTGGGCCGCTCAGCCTATTCGATGGCAAATACTGCGTAAACGGTCGCCGTTTTCGTGATTTTCTCTGGAGCGATCGCCAATGGCTTCAGATTGACCTTCGTTGCTGCAACTGATGCCGACTCCGTATTGAGCATCGCGCCAAAGAGACCTCGCGTTGGCACCTGATTGCTTGCGTAAATCATGGAGCCTAATCTGCATTTCAATCCCGCAGCATAACGTTCAGCGATCTTCTGCGCATGAACGAGAGCCTTCTCCTCTGCCGCGGTCTCCAGGGCATCCTCGCTCTTCAACTTCCATTGGATATTCCCGCTGTTATTTGCCCCAGCTGAGATAGCCGTGTGAAGGACCTCCGCAGCGGAGGGTGCATCAACGGTGACGTTCCATGATTGCGTAAAACGGAAACGCAATCCCTTCGCTGAGTGGACCTTGTCTTCCGCATCGATCTCGGTAAGGCTCTGATCCGCGCTTTGGATTGCATCTGCCCGGATGCCTGCCGCATGCAGAGCATCGATAATTCTGTTCGATATCCGTGTGGCATCGGCATACGTCTGCTGCTGGTCCGAGCCATATGCCGTAAATCCGACACTCACCACAGCAGTATCGGATTCGACCTGCGCATCGTCGCTAACAGTCACGGCAACAGTACGGTTGTCCTTGTTGACGGTAATCGTCTGCGCCAAAGTGCTGACGCTGGCAGCTGACAGCATGACGAAAGTAAGGAACAGTTTTTTCAAGCGGGACTCTCCTGGAACGCGAGGCGAATAGTAAACGAGAAGACCGCCTGAAACAAAGTTATTCGATGGCAAAGACAGCGTAGACGGTCGCAGTCTTCTCAACCTCACGGGGATTAATCGCTAACGGCTGCACCTTGTCCATTGCCGCTGGAGCAGCAGCCATGGCGCGGAACATCGGACGGGGACCGCTGGGCTGGACCTCGTTGCTGGCATAGAGCAGCGCGCCGAGCTTCGCGCTCAGACTGGACGCCATCTGCTCGGCCTGGGCGCGGGCGCGCTTCAGAGCCTTGG
The DNA here is from genome assembly GCA_035316475.1 of Edaphobacter sp. GTDB lineage: Bacteria > Acidobacteriota > Terriglobia > Terriglobales > Acidobacteriaceae > Edaphobacter. Next base: position 15,459 of record DATHJA010000367.1, read on the forward strand.
CAGCGGCCTCGGCCTCGGGGGCGTTCTCATCCTTGAAACCCCACTCGATCTGACCGGACTGATTCGCTCCGGCCTTCACCGCAAGGTCGAGCGTCTTTGCGGCGGCGTCGGCCTGGGTCTTCACGGTCCAGCTCTGCTGCACCTGGAACTGACGCTGCGCCTTCTGAGCCTCGGTCAGCTTATCGACCTGGTAGTTCTGCACCGGAGCTATCTGCTGATTCTCGCTCTGAATGGTCTCCTTGGGAACACCGGCGTCGGTCAGCGCCTTCACAATGGCATTCGAGAGGCGCGAGCCGGTGGCATAGGCCGTATTGCTGTCCGGCCCATAGGCGATGAAGCCGATGTGCAGCGTTGCCTGGTCGGCAATCGCGGTCACCTTGTCAGTGGCGGTAATGGCGATGGTGCGGTTCTCCCGGTTTACCTGGATGGTCTGGGCCTGGCTTGAGGCGGCAAGGCTGGTAAGGGCAACGGCCAGTGCGGCAGTACGAAACTGAATCATGCTTCTTCTCCTCTTCTGTTGATGAGATCAGCGAGCGTCTCTTTGTGTTTGGGCTTCTCGGCGTGCTTCTGCTTCGGGTCGGGCAGCACGCGTTCCGGCGGAGGCGACCCGACACGTTCACGGGCGTTCGCTTTGACCGCTTTCACTGCGGAAAAGGCCGGCTTCTTTGCTTTGCTCATCCCGCGCTCCTGTAGTCGCCTTGGGGACCACGTTCACAATGGCGGCGAGGCCCTTTGAGATTATGCAATACTCTTGTACTTATGGTCTGGTAACCGCCGGACCGCACGAAGGATGCGGCCAGAAAAAAACAGAGCCGCAGACCACGAGGTGCAGGATGGAAGAACGGGATTTTTTCGAGGAGCGTCCGGAGCAGCGGACTCACACCATGACCTGCCCACACTGTGGACAGCAGGCGGACTATGAGCTGAGCTGGATCGTGCGCAGGAAGAAGA
>DATHJA010000368.1:0-8440 GCA_035316475.1 Edaphobacter sp.
AAGACATTGTCGAAGATGCGATGCAACGCGGCGTGGTCATGGACCTCAATCGCCGCCGCGCCACAGACGACATGGTCCTGAAAGTGGCGGCCAAGCAGACCGCTGCGGTTCCACGGACCTGCGGCTGCCTCCGGCTGAAGAAAGAAGCGGGAGCTTTCAATGCCGCCCAGGCAGAAGACAAACTCATCGGCGGAGAAAGTAGCTTCGATACCGGTGAGAGTCTTGCAACGTATGGAGCGGAAGCGTGAATCCTCCCAATTCATCTGGACGGCATTCGCATGCAGCCAGACCGTAAGCCCCGGACGATCTTCCAGTGTCCTGGCATGGAGGCGCGCAAAGTTCGGCTCAGGACACCAGCGCGAGAAGACAGCATCGAAGTCGTCGAAGGAAGGCGGCGTCACCTGAATCTGGCGCCATACGTCTTCATCCTTCAGCGTGACACGGGAGAGTCCTTCCAGTTCGATTGCGCGGGCGTAGTAAGGGGTGAGCTCGGACTTTTTGATCGGCCAGCCACTGCCTTCGATTCCTTCGCGCTTAAGAAAGTCAAGCTCGTCGAGCTCGAGGATCTGGCCACCCCAACGGGTCGTAGTGCCGCCCTTCGCGCGGAAGCGGCCGATGTGGATTCCGTTATGCTGCAGGCCGACGATCTCACTCTTATACGGATCCTGCGAAGACTCCTCGACATCCATTCCACCGCCTTCAAGAAGAAGGACGGACTTTCCTTTTTTCAGCAACTCCACGGCAAGAAGAATGCCTGCTGCGCCAGCCCCCACGATGCAGACATTAGCATGTTGCGCCTGCGAGGGGGCACCCTCCAAAAGATCGCGAATCACAGAGCTCCTTCAATCTCGATTGTTTCTGATAACCCACATGGAGCAGGTCCGGGACTTGATTGGACCCTTAGATTCCCAACTTAGAAAAATGATAAATGACTGGAAGACGAGTTTTGTATCCCCAGCGGATACGATTCCATCCACAAGAGCGCTTGTTATCTGGTGATTTACAGCTCATAACACGATCGGGGGATGCGTGTCTGAATAGGTTCCTTCGCGAGCGAATATTAGACTATTGCTATGCCCTCCCCTCAAGCGCGGCGCAAGCCCCTGAAGCGTGAAATAGAACTGGACTTCATCCGCGGAATCGCTATTCTCCTCGTGCTGGACTTCCACGCGCCGACAAGCATCCTGCTGGCGCCCTTCAAATGGATGGGCTTCCAGCACTTCGGATGGGCCGGTGTGGATGTCTTCTTTGTCCTCAGCGGTTTCCTGGTGGGCGGACTTCTGGTCAGGGAATGGAAATCGCGCTCGCGGATCGACAGCAAGCGTTTCCTCATCCGGCGCGGATTCAAGATCTGGCCGCAATACTATTTTTTTCTGCTTGTCATGCTTCTCACAGGGCACCGCGGACTGCATGCGCTCTGGGGCAATCTGCTGAACATACAGAACTATGTCGGTGGAGTGGCGCACACCTGGACGCTGGCCGTAGAAGAACATGCGTATCTTCTGCTGGCCTTAGCCCTGGCCTTCGCGGCGCGCAAACATGTACGAATGCGCAGCCTGTTCGTGACCGTCGGAGCAGCGGCCCTGGCCGTGATTATCTGGCGCACAATTCTCGCAGCGCGCGGCGTAAACACATTCACCCGGACCGACACCCGCATCGATGGAATTCTCTATGGGGTAATGCTGGCAATTCTGTACCACTACTCCCCTGCCCTGTTCCGCAGAATTCAGAGCTGGACCTGGGCATGGTTAGGAGTCATCGCGCTTGCATTGGTCTACTTTCGAGTGAATCCAACCTCGTGGTGGGGCCCCGGCATCTCGTATGCCTGCGCGGATGCAATGGGTGTTGCGCTGCTCCTGCTGCTCTACAAACATCACGAGGGAAGACAACGGCCGGCGTTGTACCGGCTCATCGCCTGGATCGGGCTGTATTCCTATGGAATCTATCTCTGGCACGTCTCCATGGTCGCTCCCATGGAGTCGGCGGCTCACCATCTGCCGGGCCGGGTGGGTGCGGTGTTCCTCGCAATCGCACCCCCACTGGCGGGAATCGCGCTCGGGGTGCTGACCACGAAGGCGATCGAGTTCCCTGCGCTGGCGCTGAGAGATCGGCTCTTCCCCCGAAAGGTGGACATCGAGGTAGGCGTCCCGACTTAAAGACAACATCAGCCTTGAAGAATCGTGAAAACCTCGGACTTCGGCTCGGTTCTTGAAAAGACGCCTTTCATCGTCCGCCATGACCTTCCGACTTTGTCAGAGGCATAGAACAGGCGGCCTGCTGTAACCGGACCGAGAGCTCGATAGTGTCCAACCGCGGCAAGTCCCATCGAGGCGATGCAGCCACACTGCGCGCAATCAGGGTTCCCACCAAACTGGCAGGGTGTAATCTTCGTCTTCAGATCCGCGGAGATTGTATGGGTCGTTCGCGCAAAGATGCACTCCTCCGGGCTCTTCGGCGGCTCGAGGAATTCGCGAATAAGCCCCTCCCCCATATCCAGGATCGGATAGAGGCTCCGCAGTCTGACCAGCTCGTTCACCACGAAGACTCGCTGATCGGGGGTCAGAATCTCCGGGTCTGTAGCTCCAATCTGAGGCGTAAACAAGCTGAACCACACCTTGGCAATCTGGGGTCGCGCGCTCCAGAAACGAAGGAACTCCTCCAGATATCCAGGACGCGATGCGATATTACTGGTAATCGTGGAGTGAATGGTCACCTTGGCGTCGGCGATATTTTTCAGGATGCGTTCGTAGGTTGCAGGCTTCCGCCGCTCATCGTGTTCCGGCTGCAGCCCGTCGATGGAAACAACTACGTTGAGACGCTTGAACCTCTTCCACTTCGCTGGAATGACGCGGAAGGCGCTCGTGACAACCTGGGTATGCACTCCCCTGGCATCGAGCTCCGGCAACAGCAACTCCAGCTCCCGGTAGCGGACCAGCGGATCTCCGCCGACCAGCGAGACGTGCAACGGGCTCTCTCGGTCCACAATCTCGAGAATCTTCTGAACCAGCTCCGCGCCTTTGAAGTCGGAGAGTTGCCGGAGAGAGGTTTCGCCGCCAAGGTGAGCTGCATCAAACGCATAGCAGCCAGGGCACCGAAGCGGGCATTCTCTGGTGATCTCAATAGAAAGGGATGGTTTGCGACCGGCGAGAATTCCCGCCCATGCTTGAAAAACCTCACCTGTTTTCATCGGACCTCTGACTTTCTAATAAGATGCTACTTCCCGATCCATCGGTTCGATCAAAGCGCTTAAGTATGGTGGAATGGACATGAGACTGGAGTTGCCCTTGACCGTGAATGAATACGCTACCGAAGACGAGCTTCGACGCAACCTTGTCAAATTCGGTCGATGGCTTTATCGGCTCGGATTCATGCCGGGTAGCTCCGGCAATCTCTCCGTCCGGGTCAATCACGACTGCATCCTCGTGACTCCCACCGGCTGCAGCAAGTACCTGCTGAAACCAGAGGACATGGTCCTGGTCGACCTCGAGGGGCGGCAGCTCTCCGGATCGAGAAAAGCAACCAGCGAGATTGCGATTCATCTTGCAGCGTACCAAGCACGAACCGATGTGAACGCGGTCATCCACGCCCATCCTCCGCTCGCTACAGGCTTCGCCTGCGCGGGCAGGGCACTCGACGAACCCCTCTGCTCAGAGGCGGTGATGATCCTCGGACCGGTTCCTCTGGCTCCCTATGCCACCACCGGCACCGACGATCTGGCAGCCAGCCTTGCCACCCTCATTCCGGACCACACCGCCATCCTGATGGCCAACCACGGCGCCGTCACCTATGGGGAGAGCCTTCTCGACGCATTTCTGAAGATGGAGACCGTCGAGCACTTCGCCCACATCTGCCTGGTGGCGCACCAGCTCGGCTCCGCTCGGCCCCTTCAAAAGGCAGAGGTCGGAGAGCTGCTGGAGGCACGCGCAAAATATCTCAAGAACGCGCGTTAAGCCTTCACGGCAGCTTCGGCAAGATCAGCCTCCTGCTGAAGCGCGGCTTCTACAGCCGCGCGATGACGCAGAATCGCAGCGTTCAGATGCGCCTGCATCGCCTCCCGGGCCTGCTCGGACTCGTTGTTCATCACCGCATCGAGAATCGCCCTGTGCTCTTTCACCGACAGAGGCATCGCCTGCGGCAGCTGAAGCACCTTCGCGACTCCCCGCTCGAGTTGCCCGCGAATCACGGAAACCAGGTCAAGGATGAGCTTGTTGTTGGAAGCCCTGGCCAGCCCGAGATGAAACTCTAGGTCGAGCGCAGCGAAGCGCTTGGCATCGCCAACCGACTCCTCCATCCTGTTCACGAGGTCCTGTAGCTTCTTCAGGTCTGCGCTCAGCGCGTTGCGGGCCGCGCTGGCCGCCGTGACGCCCTCAAGCGCGATCCGGACCTCCATCAGGTCTTCGATATCGTGCTGCTCGGTGCTCATGCGCCAGTGCAACACCGTCTCCATGAACTTGGAACCATCCATCGCTACCGAGGTTCCCTCTCCGGGCCGCGCCGTCAGCACGCCCATAATGGACAGGCAGCGGAGCGCTTCGCGCAGCGACGAGCGGCTGGCGGCAAACCTCACGCACAGGTCCCGCTCCGAAGGTAGGCGCTGCCCTGCCGTCAGGTCTCCATTCGAGATCAGAGAGATGATTTGCTGCACAATGTCATCGCTGATGGAGCTCTTGCGAATTGGCCGTACTTTAAGACGCATATTTTCCATTGCCCCTTCCTGGGGCCTCCAGGCAAACTTTCTTCACAATACATTATCCGTCGTGCTTCGACTGTATGAATTCGATCTTGACATTGGTATGACAATATGACAATCTTTCGGATAAATTCAGCCCCCGTAAGTCTGAGTTTTTTCGCCCGCCTCTACCGCGCGGCGATCCATCCCTTTCAGGAGTCTTCATCGTGGCAGAGATAGGTTTTTTAGGTCTGGGAATTATGGGCGCACCAATGGCCGGACATCTGGCCTCCGCCGGTCATAATGTCACCGTATGGTCCCACAATCTTGAGAAAGCCGGGCGTTTTGCCCGGGAAAAGGGCTGTGCTCTGGCAAAGACTCCCGCAGAGGTGGCCCGCAACAGCCGGGTCAGCTTTCTGTGTGTAGGCGATACCGAAATGTCCCGCGAGGTCATTCTCGGCGAGCATGGCCTCGCTCACGGAGCCTCCGAAGGCGACCTGATCGTCGATTGCAGCACCATCTCCCCACTGGCCAGCAAGCAGATAGGGGCACAGCTGGCATCGCGGAAGATTCGCTTCCTCGATGCTCCCTGCACCGGCTCGAAGCCCGGCGCCGAGGCGGGAACGCTCTCCTTCATGATCGGCGGAGACCGCGCCACCTTCGAGGAGACTCGCCCGCTCTTCGAAGTAATGGGCAAGTCGCTCTACTACTGCGGCGAGCAAGGAATGGGGCTCCACGCCAAGGTGACTCAGAATCTCGTCCTCGGCAACATCATGCAGGCCTTCAACGAAGGTCTGGTCCTCAGCACCAAGGGCGGCGTGGACCCTGAGGTCATGATCGAGATCCTCAACAATACGGGAGCGCGCTCCGGCTATGTCGCCTCGAAGGCCGATTTTGTCCTGAAGGGCGACTTCTCCACAACCTTCTCGGTGCGCTGGATGGAGAAGGATCTGGGTCTGGCCATCGAGGTGGCATCGGCGCTCGGAGTTCCGCTCTTCACCACCTCTGCTTCGCAGCAGCAGCTGCGAGCCGCCATCGCCATGGGATACGGCGATGAGGATATCAGCGGCTCGATCCGTGTCCTGGAACAGATTGCCGATTGTCCCGTACGGGGCCTTAAGGAAAAGACCCCAGCATAAATCGCCGGGAAGACATAACCACCGGCAAAATCGGCAACACAAAAGCATGGCCCTCTCTCTTGTCTGTTTTAAACAGTTGCTTCCTGAAGGAGATTAGCGATGAATCGGAGACTTCTTCTTGCCGCCCTTGCAGTCGCCGCGCTGGCTGCGTCTTCCCTCTCACCCCGCCTGTATGCCCAGAGCACAACCGCCTCTTTACTCGGCGTTGTACGGGATCCCAGCGGCTCCGTGATTCCCGGTGCGGAGGTGACTGCGACTAACACGCAGACCTCGTTCACCCGCTCCATACAGACCGATGGTGGGGGCAACTACCTGTTTACGAATCTCCCCATCGGCCCCTATCAGCTGAAGGTGACGATGTCTGGCTTCGAGACCTTCTCGCAAACCGGAATCACCCTGGTCGTTAACCAGAATGCCCGCGCCGATGTGTCCCTGGTTCTCGGCTCTACTTCGCAGACCGTTCAGGTCGACGCGCAGGCATCGGGCGTGGATACGCACTCGGCAACCATGGGTGAGCTGGTAAGCCGCGAGCGCATTCAGGAGCTCCCCCTGAATGGACGCAATGCGCTTACTCTTGCAGCCGTCGTCCCCGGCGTAACCAACATCATCAATCCGCCCACGGTGCAGACGCAGAGCCGCTCGGGCGCGGGGATCACTGTGGCCGGAGGACGCGATACCCAGAACGAGTTCCGCTTCGACGGAGCCTCCTGGAAGAACATCACCCAGAACACCTCGCTCAACCTGCCCAACCCCGACGCCCTGCAGGAGTTTCAGATCTTCACCAGCAGCCCCAGCGCCGAATACGGACGCAACTCCGGCGGCATCTTCATCGCCGTCACCCGCTCGGGAACCAATAAGTTCCATGGCGCGCTGTACGACTATCTCCGCAACACCTCGCTGAACGCGCGCAACTACTTCACCCGCTATCCCACGCCCAAACCGTCGCTCAAGCAGAATCAGTTTGGAGGCACCTTCGGCGGACCTGTCCTGCACGACAAGCTCTTCTTCTTCGGTTCCTACCAGGGCACGCGCATCCGCCAGTCGCAGATCATCTCGCCCGCGTTCATCCCCACAGCGGCACAGCGCAGCGGATTCTTCGGAACCAGCACAGTTCTAAAAAATCCCATCCACGGCGGCACCTATCCCAACGGTCAGGTGAACCCGGCCGACTTCGACCCCGTCTCCGTCAATCTGATGAACGCTTTCATCCCCACGTCACCCACTGGAGCCGGTGTCGTTCAGCTCGTTCCGAGCCCCACCAATGACGATCAGTACATCGTCCGCGGCGATTACAACATCTCCGAAAAGAACCTTCTCTTCGTCCGCTACTTCCGCGACAAGGGAATCCTAACCAGCCAGGCCGGAACGCTCACCCCCTATGCTCCCAGCGATACCAGCCTGAACCTGCAGAACTGGGCCTCACAGTTCACCCATACCTTCAGTCCATCTCTGCTCAACGAGCTTCGTATTGATGTCTCCCGCATCGATTCAAACGTCACCCAGAAGGACGATCGCCAGCTCTCCGACTTCGGCGCCAAATTTCCTGGTGTTATCACGCCGCAGCTTCCCAACCTCAACATCGGCGGCTTCGTGAACATGAACACCACCGATCTGTTCAACGAGCACGACAACATCTACCAGCTCGGCGACACCCTTCGCTGGAATCGCGGCAAACACTCTGTCAGTATCGGTGGCGAGATCGAGCGGATGGAGCTCTACAACTTCGGCTCCTCAGGCAACAACGGCACCTTTACCTTCGATGGTTCGCAGACCGGCAACGCCTTCGCCGACTTCCTCATCGGCCGCCCCGTTCGCCTTCTGCAGGCCAGCCCCTATCATCGCAATGCCAAGACCTGGGACGGCTACTTCTTCGCGCAGGATGACTTCCGCGTCACCAACCGCCTCACACTCAATCTTGGCCTGCGCTACTCCATCTTCCAACCCTTCGGCATCACGCAGAACCGCACCAACACCTTTCGCGCCGGTCAGAAGTCCACAGTCAATCCCAATGCTCCTCTCGGCATGGTCTTCCCCGGCGACACCGGCATCCCCAGCGGTCTGGTTCCCAGCGATTACAACAACTTCGCTCCGCGAATCGGAATCGCCTTCGATCCTCGTGGCGACGGCCGCACCAGTGTTCGCGCGAGCTACGGCATGTTCTTTGAAGACCTCCGCTCCGACGTCTTCACCTACGCTGCCGTCAATCAACCCTTCGTCATCTCCAATACGGTCAATGCTCCTCGCAGCATGGTCGATCCCTACGCTGGAACCGTAGATCCCTTCCCTTACGTCTACAATCCCCAGAACTCCAAGTTCACCTTACCCATGAGCCTCTTCACGGTACCCACCGCCACGCTGAACGCTCCCTACGTACACAACTTCAGCGCCTCCATCCAGCAGCAACTTCCCGGCGGAATGCAGTTCAACATCGGCTACGTCGGCAAACTGGAACATGGCCTGATTCGTATGCTGCAGGCAAATCCCGCCGTCTACACCGGTCCCTCGTCCACCATCGCAAACACCGACTCCCGGCGTCCGCTGCTGCCTGGCGTGTACGGCAGCGTGCGGCTCCTCTGCACATGTTCTCCAGCGACCTATCATTCCATGCAGGCATCCCTCTCCAAGCGCTATA
>DATHJA010000369.1:0-7284 GCA_035316475.1 Edaphobacter sp.
CGGGTTGAAGGAATCTTGGAGAGACGGGGTTTTCGTAGACAGAGTAATCCCGAGTGACGACGGTGAGCCCGCTGGTGGAGACGAAGTAGTTTTTCTTGTCCTCCTGCGGGTCGTAGCCGATGACGGTTCCGTCGGGGATGTGAACGTCGCGGTCGATGATGGCGTGCCGGATGCGGCAGTGCCGGCCGATGTTGACGTGGGAAAAGATGATCGAAGAGTCGACGTCGGCGTAGGAGTTGACGCGGACATCCTGCGAGAGGACAGAGTTGCGGACGACGGCTCCGGAGACGATAGAGCCGGCCGAGACGATGGAGTTGATGGCCATGCCGGTACGGCCGGGTTCGCCGAAGACGAACTTGGCGGGAGGGTACTGGTAGGGCCGGGTGCGCATGGGCCAGGACTTGTCGTAGAGGTTGAAGGTCGGCGAGACGGAGGCCAGGTCCATGTTGGCCTCGTAGTAGGCCTCGAGGGTTCCGACGTCGCGCCAGTAGAGGGCCTTCTGCTTGTTCTCATCGACGAAGTTGTAGGCCAGCATCTTGTAACGTCCAAGCAGATTGGGCAGGATGTTGTGGCCGAAGTCGTGCTTGGATTGCTCGTCGTCGGCGTCCTTGATGAGCTCGGGAAGGAGGACGTCGGTGTTGAAGAGATAGATGCCCATGGAGGCATCGACCATCTCGGGATCGAAGGGAGAGCGGATGCTGGTCTCTTTGGGCTTCTCGATGAAGCCGGTGACCTCGCCGTTGCGGGCGACCTCAACGACTCCGAAAGAGGAGACTTCGCTGGGGGTGATGGGAAGGGTGGCGATGGTGATGTCTGCCCCGGACTCCTGATGCTGTTGGAGCATGAGGGCGTAGTTCATCTTGTAGATGTGGTCGCCGGAGAGGATGAGGACGTAGCGGGGTTGTTCGGAGCCGATGGAGTAGATGTTCTGGTAGACGGCGTCGGCGGTCCCCTGGTACCAGGACTTGGAGACGCGCTGCATGGGTGGAAGGATCTCGATGAATTCGCCTAGCTCGTTGCCGACGACGGACCCCCAGCCTTCGCGGATATGACGGTTGAGAGAGAGAGCCTTGTACTGAGTAAGGATGTAGACCTTGCGCAGGTCGGAGTTGATGCAGTTGGAAAGGGTGATATCAATGATGCGGTACTGACCGGCGAAGGGTACCGCAGGCTTTGCGCGATCGCGGGTCAACGGGAACAGACGTTCCCCTGCACCCCCGGCTAACAGAACTCCAAGCGTATCTTTCATCTTCCAGCAACCTCGGCAGGTCCTCCGGGGACCTCTTGTTTGGGATGCACGAAATCGTGAACGCGTCCCGGGGAGGAGACGCGAGTCTATCATTCCGCGATTATTTTTTGCTTTGTAAAGCCGAGGAAGGCAGAAAAAATCTTTTGCAGCAAGAGAGCTGCAGGTTGCGAGAGCCAAAAGAAGAAGAGACGGCTAGGCTGCCGAAGAGTCTTCCGATTCGCTGACGCTGATCCTGAGGGACCGGAGGAAGCTGAGGTCGCTGCTGGTAAACGGACCTTCGGCGTCTTCGGAGACCTCCTGACTCTGTTCGGAGTCGGCTTCGACTTCGTTGAGGCCGATGGTGGCCTCGAGCATCAGCAGAACGTCGAAACCCTGCTCGCGGATGTCCTTGACGACGACGGCAATATCCTCGGACTCGGAGACCGTCTCGTGGATGGCCTCGCCAAGCTTCTGGATGAGGTTTTTGACCTTTTGATTCAATGCCACCTCCGGGCTGCTCGATAGACGACTGACTGACCTCGCATCGGGTATTCCCGGCTGAAGGAGACCGGCGGGAACGGCATTGCGGGTACTGCGAACCAATTTCATAACCAGAATACGCCCATCCCGGAGCGCGCCGCAATGAGGTTGCATCCTCCTTGATTCATTTTTTACAAGAGGAGGAAGAGACGATTCGGGACCGGACCCAGCGGAACGATTCGCCGACTAGGCGACCGTGTGGTGATCGGACCAGGCCAGCTCCAGGCGATGGGCAAGATCCTGCACAGGGACGGCTCTTTTGGGCCCCCACATAACGACTCCCGCAGCAGCGGCGCAGAGCCCGAACCCCATCCAGAGAAGATTTTTCATGTATACCTCCTGCTTCCTTACTCCGGGTTGGATGCAGGCAGGCGGCGATTGCGTTTGATGGGGCGGGGGACTTTAGCATCTTTGCGGAGGCAGGTGGAACGGCTACACTCAACGGTATGGATTCGGTACGCTTTGGCCGGGCACTGGGAGTGGGAGCGCGAGCTGCCGCCAAGACATTGGTGACCGCCGTGGACGCGGCGACCTCGCCGAATTCTTCATCGGCGAAGTCTTCCGGGAGCAGCCAGCGGGAGCCGGAGAGTCCGCGAGCATCCGTCGCCGGTCAGGTAACCCGGACCGCCGCGCAGGCAAAGCGGACGACCGAAGGGGTGGCGCGCGGAGGAAAGCAGTTTGGAGAGGCAGTCTGGAGGCCGTTCATCCGGCTGTCGGGAGTGCTGTGGCTGGAGTTCACCGGGGTCTTCTTCGGGATCTTCGCGCTGTATGCCGGCAGCGGCGCCTGGAAGCTGCGCGGAGAGCTGGTCGAGACGGCACAGAACCACGACGCTCACCTGCACTTTCTTCTGGCCGCGGGGATGGCTGTCGTCTTTGCTTACTTCTGCGTCAGCAGCTTTCTGCGCGCGAGACGACGGGAACGTGGGCGAGAGACGCGCTGAAGCGAATTTCCTGACGACGTTTCGTTCTACTGACCACGGTGCAGAATCATCTCCGCGATGTCCTGTACGCGCTCGAGCGTAATGCCGTCGCGCTGCTGGATGGCGAGGGGATGGTCCGGGTTGTGGATGGTGAACAGCGGACGCTCGCCTACGGGCTGGGTGTGGACGTCGAGCTCCAGGTTGATGGTGTTGCCGAAAAGAAACAGGTCATTGTTCAGCCATCCGGAAAAGGGTGGCTCCTGCTCGCGACCCTGGACGTGCCACAGGTCGTTGGCGTGGATGAAGTTTCTGGGGCTGATCTCGGCCCAGACACCCCAGACGAAGGGAGCGTCGAGCCCGTGGACGGGCACGAGGATGCGGCCGCGGAGGTAGAAGTCCCTGCCGTCGATCACGCACTGGTCCGCAGTGATGACGACGCGTTGCTCCAGCTCTTCGGGAGGGATCGCCGTGACCGCCTGTGGGGCCTTGATACTGTACTTCAGCGGCAGAACATCGTGCCGCTCCCTGCAGACTGTGCAGGTAAATCCACCAAAAACCTCTCCGCCCATAGGTTCATTCTTCCACAAAAGAATGGTATGAGGGCGAGTACACTTGAGCGTCATGCTGAAGAAGACCCCACAGACAGACAGCCAGATACACCAGACCACCTCAGGGGTTCCCGTGGAGGTGGTGTATAGCCCGGAGCATCTTGCCGAGTTCGATCCTGCACAGCAATTGGGCAGGCCGGGAGAGTATCCGTTTACGCGGGGGATTCAGCCGACGATGTACCGCGGGCGGCTGTGGACGATGCGGCAGTATGCGGGGATGGGCGATGCGGAGGAGTCGAACCGGCGGTACAAGTACCTGCTGGCGCAAGGCACGAAAGGGTTGAGCGTGGCCTTCGACCTGCCGACACAGATCGGGTATGACTCGGATTCTCCCTTCGCTCTGGGCGAGGTGGGCAACGTGGGGGTGGCGATCGATTCGATTGAGGACATGGAGCGGCTGTTCGAGGGGATTCGGCTGGATGGCATCTCGACCTCGATGACGATCAACGCTACGGCGTCGATCCTGCTGGCACTGTATGTGGCCGTGGCGAAGCGGCAAGGCGCGGACGTGCGCAAACTGAGCGGGACGGTGCAGAACGACATCCTGAAGGAGTACATCGCGCGGGGGACGTATATCTATCCAGTACGTCATGCGATGCGTCTGGTGACGGATATTTTTGCATGGGCGGCGGAGGAGATTCCGGAGTGGAATACGATCTCGATCTCGGGCTACCACATGAGGGAGGCCGGATGCACAGCAGTGCAGGAGGTGGCCTTTACGCTGGCCGATGGGATGACCTATGTGCAGGCAGCGCTGGATGCTGGGCTGGACGTCGATTCGTTTGCTCCTCGGCTGAGCTTCTTCTTCAACGCGCATAACAACCTGCTGGAGGAGGTGGCGAAGTTTCGCGCGGCGCGACGAATGTGGGCGCAGATCATGCGCGAGCACTTCGGCGCAAAAAACCCGCGGAGCTGGATACTGCGGTTCCATACACAGACCGCCGGGTCAACATTGACGGCGCAGCAGCCGGAGAACAATATCGTGCGGACGACGGTGCAGGCGCTGGCCGCGGTGCTGGGCGGAACGCAGAGTCTGCATACCAATGGATTCGATGAGGCTCTGGCTCTGCCGACCGAACAGGCAGCGAGGATCGCGCTGCGGACGCAGCAGGTGCTGGCCCATGAGAGCGGCGTGGCGGACACAGTGGATCCGCTGGCGGGGTCGTATTACGTGGAGTCGCTGACCAACGAGATTGAGGCACGCGCAGATGAGTACATGACGACAATTGCCCGGTTCGACCTGGGCGGCAAATATGGGATGCTGCGGGCGATCGAGCAGGGGTACGTGCAGCAGGAGATTCAGAATGCAGCGTATGCGTACCAGAGAGCCGTGGATACGAAGGATGCCGTGGTTGTGGGCGTCAATGAGTTTGTGAGTGAGGAGGGTACGGTTTCAATCCAGAGGATAGACGAGGCGCTGGAGCAGCGGCAGGTGGAGCGGGTGCAGGCTCTGCGGGCGCGACGGAATGCTGACGCACATGCAACAGCATTGCGGAGTGTGGAAGATGCCGCGCGAGGAGGGGAGAACCTTATGCCGCGGATCGTGAGCGCAGTCGAGAGCTATGCGACGGTGGGGGAGATTGCGGATGTGTTGCGCGGAGTGTTCGGGGAGTATAGGGAATCGGTCGTGGTCTGACATGGCCCGCTTAGTATGTCGGAGACGGCCCCGCGCGAGCAGGAAGTTTTTGCAACTTTTCCCAGGCTGAATCGTTTGTTGGAGTGGAATGTTTTTTGGAGGAGGTAGCTCTTGAAGAGTCTCCGGCTTGCCTTGGCGGGAATATTCCTATTCCTTATTCCTTGCGGTAACTATGCTCAATCTCCCGCTGCAGGGATTGCCCCTGTACCGCCTGCGCTCTTGAGGGCGAAGAGTGTCTTTATCTCGAACGCCGGGGCGGATAGCGGCCTGTTCCCTCACCCCTTCACCGGCGATCCTGACCGCGCGTATAACGAATTTTATGCAGACGTACAAAGCCTGGGGCGATTCAACCTCGTCGACAACCCCGCCAATGCCGATCTTGTGCTGGAGCTGCAACTGAGCGCGCCCAGCGGTCCCGCGAATGCGGACAAGACGAAGGGGGCATCGGATCCGCTGCCGATGTTCCGGCTGGTCATATGGGATCGGCGGACCCATTACGCGCTGTGGGCGCTGACGGAGTCGGTGGACCAGGCAAATTTCCAGAAGAGCCACGACCGCAACTTCGACGATGCGATCACGGCCCTGGCGCAGGGATTGAAGAAGATCTCGACGCTGACTCCCTGAGGGGATTTTGTGGGGCCATGGATGCTATCGTTTGAAGAGGGCCCAACGCCCGAACGCTAGAAGGATTCCCCATGGCAGAGACAACGACGGAACTTCGCAAGACTGCACTGAATGCTGTTCACCGCGCCGCGAAGGCGAAGATGGTGGACTTTGGCGGCTGGGATATGCCGGTGGACTGCTGCGGGTTGACCGCCGAGCACATAGCCGTGCGCACCGCAGTGGGCGTCTTCGACGTCTCGCACATGGGCGACATTCAGCTGCGCGGGCCGGGGTCGCTGGCAGCGGTGCAGAAGCTGTGTATGAACGACGCCTCGAAGCTGCAGGCGGGACAGGCGCAGTACTCGGCGATGCTGTATCCCAATGGCACGTTCGTCGATGACGTGGTGGTGCACAAGCTTTCGGACAATGACTACCTGATCGTGATCAACGCAGGCACGCGCGAGAAGGATGTGCAGTGGGTCCGGTCGCAGATCGGGTCGATGCCGGGCGTGCATGTGAATGACTTCAGCGACTACTACACGCAGCTTGCGATTCAGGGACCGAAGGCGCAGGAGACGCTACAGAAGCTGACCCCGGTAGACCTGGGGCCGATCAAGAACTACTGGTTCACCTGGGGGCAGGTGTGCGGGCTGCACAACGTGATGATCGCGCGCACAGGCTACACGGGTGAGGACGGATTTGAGATCTACATCCCTTCGGACGAGGCGACGAGCGCTCGCGTGTGGGGCGAGGTGCTGGAAGCAGGCAAAGAGTTCGGAATTCTGACCTGCGGCCTGGGAGCGCGGAACACATTGCGGCTGGAAGCGGCGATGGCACTGTATGGACACGAGATCTCGGACACGATCAACGTCTTCGAGGCAGGGCTGGGACGCTATGCGAAGCTTGACAAGGGTGATTTCGTCGGACGCGATGCTCTGGTGAAGATTCAGGAAGAGGGCGGGCCGAAGAGGAAATTAGTTGGCCTGGAGATGATCGAGCGCGGGATCGGGCGCGATGGGTATCCTGTGTTCTCGCTGGATGGCAAACGGATCGGCGAGATCACGAGCGGATCGCCTGCACCGTTTCTGAAGAAGAACATCGCGCTGGCCTATGTTCCCGTGCAAAGCTCGGCGGCGGATAGCGAGGTTGCGGTGGAGATTCGTGGGCAGATGGTGAAGGCCAAGGTGGTGCCGACTCCGTTTTACAAGCGGGTAAAGAAGTAAACCTGGCCTTTCAGTAAATTTCAAGGAGATGACGATGCAGTTTCTTGTTTTGACCGAGCGTCTCGCAGACCAGTTCCCTGCGGCGGAGTGGACACCGGAGCGGATTGCGGCCGAAGGCCAGAGGGTTCGCGAGCTGTATGCGGCGGGCATCGTGCGCAGCATATGGCGCCGACAGGACAAGCCAGGCGCGGCGATTCTGCTGGAGGCGGCGACCGAGGCCGAGGCCCGCGAGGCGGTGGAGAGCCTGCCGCTGGCAAAGCTGGGGATGATCCGGTTCCCTCTGGTGACGGCTCTGGAGCCTTACCCGGGGTTGGGGCCGCGATAAGGTGGTTGTGCCGCTTTTTCCACGTTAAACCCACTACAATGGTTGAGGAGACCTCCAAATAATCTATGTCCTATCCTGCGGATTACAAGTACACGAAGGAACACGAGTGGATCTCGGTCGACGGCACCAAGGGTACGATCGGCATCACAGATTATGCGCAGAACTCGCTGGGCGATATCGTCTTCGTCGATCTCCCAAAGG
>DATHJA010000370.1:0-4584 GCA_035316475.1 Edaphobacter sp.
CAAATCTGACACACTAGAGGTATGAGCACAGCAACGGCAACCAAGATCTTTGCAGACCGCATTGGCCGCATCGAAGTTTCGGCAACGATGGCTATCACCGCGGCGGCGCTGAAGCTGAAGTCCGAGGGTGTGGACCTGGCGGACTTTGGCGCAGGCGAGCCGCACTTTTCGACTCCGCGGCACATTAAAGATGCCGCGATCGACGCAATCGAGAAGAATTTCACGCGCTACACAAACGTTGCCGGCATCCCTGAGATTCGCAAGGCGATCGTCGACCGGCATGCGGCGGACTTCGGCTCGGCGTACACCCCGGAGGAGTGCGTCTTCACGACCGGCGGAAAGCTTGCTCTGTTCAATGCGATCCAGGTGTTGGTCGATCACGGCGACGAGGTGATTCTGCCGGTCCCCTACTGGGTGTCGTTCAAGGACATCATCCAGTACGCGGGCGGCGTGGTGGTTCCGGTTGTGGCCAGCGAAGCGGAGAACTTCCGCGTGACCGCAAAGATGATTGAAGCTGCAATTACGCCGAAGACGAAGGCGATCATCCTGAATACGCCGTCGAATCCCTCGGGGGCGGTGGTCTCGCCGGAGGATCTGGAGGCGATCGTCAAGCTGGCGCACAAGCACGAGATCTTCGTGTTGCTGGACGAGTGCTATGTCTACCTGAACTTTACGGGGAACATTGTCAGCGGTGGAAGCTTCAAAGACTGCAAGGAGCACGTGGTAGTTCTCGGGTCGCTGTCGAAGACCTATGCGATGACGGGATGGCGCGCCGGTTTTGCGCTGGGGCCGAAGGCGATTATTGCGGCGATGAGCAAACTGCAGTCTCAGTCGACGTCAAATACGGCGAGCATGGTGCAGCGGGCCTCGATTGCGGCGGTAAGCGGATCGCAGGAGTGTGTGGCGGAGATGCGCGCCGACTACATCAAGCTGCGCGATCGCGTGCTCGAAGGCTTCAAGACGATTCCGGGACTGACCTGCACGGTTCCGGAGGGCGCATTCTACGTATATCCGAACGTGAAGAACTTCCTTGGCAAGGGTGGGATTACCTCGGCGACCGATCTGGCAGCGAAGCTGCTGAGCGAGGCGCATGTGGTGGTGGTTCCGGGAGAGGCGTTCGGGACGACGGAGCATATCCGGCTGTCGTACGCAGTCTCGCACGACGTAGTGGACGAAGGCGTGAGACGCATGCGGGAGTATTTTGCTTCGCTTGGCTAACAGATAAACGAGAGAGGGGCCGCACGGGAGTCGATCCGGTGCGGTCTTTTCCATCTCGGAATGGGGAGACATGGCGCAGGCTGAAGATCGGGCTGGAGAGGCGGAGTTTCGGTTCGCTCCGGTGATCCTTGCAGGTGGAAGCGGAACGAGGTTCTGGCCGCGGAGTCGAAGATCGCGGGCGAAACAGGTCCTGGCTCTCGATGGGGAACGAACCATGATTCAGCAGACCGTGGATCGTTTGCTCCCTGTCGCAGCACCAAGCGATATCTGGGTTATTACGAACGATCTTCTGCAAGAGGAGATTGTCGATCAGCTTCCGAACGTGGCGCCACAGAAGATCCTCAGCGAACCGGCGGCGCGGAACACGGCTCCCGCGTGCGCGTTGGCGGCGTTTCTGCTGGAGAAGACCGCACCAGAGACGGTCATAGGCATCTTTCCTTCAGACCATGTCGTGAAGGACGGAAAGAGGTTTGCTGAGATTGTAAAAGCTGGGGTGAAGCTGGCGGCCAGCGGAGAGAAGATCGTCGTGATCGGGGTTCCGGCCACGAAAGCTGAGACAGGATACGGATATATCGAGCAGGGTGAGGCCTCCGGCTCCGTGGACGGGATTGAAGTCCGCAGAGTGAAGCGGTTCACAGAGAAGCCGCATAAGGCGCTGGCTGAGGTGTTTGTAGCTTCGGGAAACTATGCATGGAACAGCGGCATGTTTCTATGGAGCGCAAGGACGCTGGCTGGAGCGATCCGCGAGCATAGTCCGGCGATCGCGGTGCGGATGGAGAAGATCGCCGAGGCGTATGGTACTCCGGAGTTTGCGAAGACATTTGCCGAGGTTTATCCGGAGTGCGAGAACATCTCCATCGACTACGCTGTTCTGGAGCCGAGGTCGGCGAAGGGAGAGGCTGCCTCGGAGATTTATTGTCTGCCTGGGGACTTCTGCTGGAACGATCTTGGGTGCTGGTCGGCTCTGCACGAGCACGTAGCGGACTGCGGTCCGGAGGATCTGGCCAAGAAGAACGTCTTCGATAAGACGAACCAGCCCTGCATCGATATCGACGCGCACGGAAATTATGTGTACGCTCCGGGCAAGGCGGTCGCCCTGGTCGGGGTGAGCGATCTGGTGGTGGTGGAGACAGAGGACGCCTTGCTGATTACCACTCGCGAGAGATCGCAGGATGTAGGCAAGGTCGTCGCGGAGCTGAAGCAGGCTGGACGGGAAGACCTGGTGTAGTTGCGGAAGGACAACAGACGAGACTGAATGGCTGAGACGAAGACAGTTGTGAAGTTCGGGACGGATGGCTGGCGCGGTGTTATTGCCGACGATTTTACCTATGCCAATGTTCGCGTAGCTGCGGAAGCGATTGCGAACTATGTGCTGCAACACGAAGACGCAAAGTCCGGCGTCTGCATCGGGTGGGATACGCGCTTTGCTTCGCGTTCGTTTGCTGTAGTTGTGGCCGAAGTATTGGCGAAGGCGGGCATTCCTGTCCAACTGGCCAAGGAGATCACACCGACACCAGCGCTGTCATACGCCGTGCGGGAACGGAAGGCTGCAGGTGGCGTGATGATCACCTCGAGCCACAACCCGGCCGAGTGGAACGGCGTGAAGTACAAGGCGACGTATGGTGGCTCCGGCAAGCCCTCGATTATGACTTTGATCGAGAGTTATCTGCTGCAGCCGCTCCCGCACGCCGAGAAGGCGGCTGCGATTGAAGAGGTCGATTTCGCGCCGGAGTACATCGCCGCGCTCGAAAAGTTTGTCGACCTGAAGGCGATTAAGGCCAGTGGCTATAAGTTTCTGATCGATGTGATGTACGGCGCGGGGCGAGGTGTGGTTGCAGGCATCTTTGCGCGAGCGGGTATTCCATTCGTAGAGATTCGCAACGAGATCAACCCGACGTTTCTGGGGATTAACCCGGAGCCGATTCTGCCGCACATCAAGGCAACGCAAGAGGCCGTCGTGCGAGAGAAGTGCGATGCCGGACTGATCACCGACGGCGATGCGGATCGTATTGGCGCAGTGGACGAACACGGGAATGTAGTCGATGCGCACAGAATCTTCTCCATCCTGTTGTGGTGGCTGCTGGAGCGCAAGAAGTGGCCGGGAGAGGTGACGCGAGCGTTTAACACGACGAAGATGATCGATCGCATCGCTGCGAAGTATGGCCGCAAGCTGAACGAGCATGGGATCGGGTTCAAGTACGTCGTCGATTTCATGCTCGCGAAGGAGATCCTGATCGGCGGCGAGGAGTCGGGCGGGGTAGGAATCAGCAGGCATCTGCCGGAGCGCGACGGCTTGCTGAACTCACTGCTGCTTGCCAACGTGATGGCCGATGAGAAGAAGACACTCGGCGAGCTGGTGGCGATGTTGCAGTCGGAGTTCGGTGTGCATGAGTACGGCCGGGTGGATATGCACATCGCCGAAGAGGTGAAGCAGTCTGCGATCGCGCGGGCCAGGGCTGGAGTGTCAAGCTTTGCCGGAATGAAGGTTCTGCGGACTGAGACGCTGGATGGGATCAAGTTCTTTCTTGAGAATCCGGAGTGCGCGGGCAAACCCAATGCTGCGGAGACCTGGCTGCTGCTGCGTGCCTCGGGAACCGAGCCTCTGCTGCGCGTGTACTGCGAGAGCTGCTCGACTGAGTCAGTGGCGAAGGTGCTGGGGGCTGCACAGGAGTTTGTTTTGAAGGGAGCTGCGGTTTGAGGGAAGCACTACGGGTGGAGACGAAGGGGCTTCTCTTCGATATGGATGGCGTGCTTGTGAGCTCTATCGGTTCGGTGCGGCGATGCTGGCAGCGCTGGGCGGCAATGTATGGCGTGCCGAACGCAGACACATACGAAGTTCCGCATGGGATGCGCGCGATCGAGATTGTGAAGCAGCTTCGTCCTGACATCGACCCATTGGAGGGTCTTCGGGTCATCGAAGACATGGAGATCAAGGACACGGAAGACCTGAAAGTGCTGCCCGGAGTGAAGGCTCTGTTGGAGAGCCTGCCACCGGAGCGCTGGGCGATTGTAACCTCGGCGACCCGGCGGCTGATGTTGGGGCGTCTCGAGGCGGCTGGTCTTCCATTGCCTGAAAGGATCGTCAGCGCGGACGACGTGGAGCGTGGCAAACCGGATCCGGAGCCGTATCGCCGCGGCGCGGAGCTGTTGGGTTGCAGGCCTGAGGAGTGCATCGTTGTAGAAGATGCTCCCTCCGGCGTCGGCGCGGGCAAGGCGGCGCGCGCACGAGTCCTGGGGGTCATCGGAACCCATACGATCGAGGAGCTTCACGAGGCCGACTGGGTGGTGCCTTCCCTTGAAGGGGTTGTCGCAAAGTCCAATAACGGCGGACTGGAACTCACGTTCTCGCCCGAGCCCCGCTAGCGA
>DATHJA010000371.1:0-8034 GCA_035316475.1 Edaphobacter sp.
GCTCAACCCCGGCTCCGCAACCGCCCCACCTACGACAGCATCCTCGCTCATGCCCTACCCCCGTTTCACAGCAACGATTTAGATGGATGAGAATTGGCCCAGATTGTAGCTCACGGGAATCGCGCCTCAAACAAGATTCTCGCGGAACGATCCCAGCACGTTCCGCGATTATTTGTGCTTCGCTCCGCTCCACTCGAGATAGGATCTCCATTCTCTCTGCCCCGGCATCCGCATTTGGAACTTGCCAAACATAACCTGTCCCTTCAGCTCGTAGGTCAGGCGAAACTGCGGCATAAGTTGAGAGCTTTCAGAAAGAAACACCGCCGTGGAAGGCGTGGGCGTGGACACATCGTAGTGAATCACGTGGCCTTCATTGTCGAAGAAGATGGCCTTCAAAGGCTGTGCCGGCGCCTCGCGATAGATATAGAGCAGATCTCCGTGCTCGCAATCGTAGGAGGATGGGCCTTTGCACTCGCTGAGATTACCGTGACGAGCCAGCACATGATCGCGCAGTTCAGGCACGAAGGTATAGGTACCCACCGCCCTGACTCCGCCATTGCCTGTGGCCTTAGCCTCCCAGGTTCCTTCCAGAAAAGACAAGGCGCCCCACAGGTTCGTTCCGGAAGAAGCAACTTGAGCATGCGCAGAGAGAGCGAAAAGAAACAGCAGAAAACGAACCATCCACTTCATCGGCTTTGTCCTTTCCTCTGTGCGGCCATCTAGAAATTACTCGACGACGATCAGCACCTCACCCGCGCTCACCGTGTCATCAACGTTGACAGCTACCTTTACAACCCTCCCCGCTCTGGGAGTCTTCAGCTCGTTCTGCATCTTCATCGCCTCAATCACAATAACGCCCTGCTGCTCGGTCACCTCATCGCCCTCCTGCACGAGCACGCGCACTACCCGGCCCGGCATCGAAGCCTTCACCGTCCGCGGTCCCGCGGCTCCATCCCCCGCACCGCGGCGTCCCCGCAACGAGCGAGGATCGTCCAGGGCAAACTCATACCGGCGGCCCGCAATCACCACCGCATCTCCGTCGAGAACGCATCGGTACTGTCGTCCCTCCACAATCAGCGAGAGCACGCCTTCCTGCACCCCATGGACATCAACGTCGATTGCCTTCCCGTCGACCATGCAGGAGAGCCTGCCTCCTTCTCCGGCGTTCACCGGAAGGTCGACGCGCCACCTCTTGCCTTCACGCTCCAGCCACACCGTCATGCGCGCAGCCCTTCTCGGCGCCCCGCACCAGCCCACCTGCTCTCAGGAGCAGCAATGGCAGTAGCCATGCCGTCTTCCTTTCTCCCTGCGGCAAAGAGCGCTGCCGCCAGCGCAACCACATCATCCGGCACACTCGCGTGTTCGCTCTTCTCGGATCCGGAGAGCAGCCTCTCCAGATAGCCGGTGTCGATGCGCGCCGCGCGGAAGTCTTCATCGAGCAGGATCCTCTGGAACAGACCTATGTTCGAGCGGATGCCGCCGATCCCGTACTCCTCGAGCGCACGCAGCATCCGAGCAATCGCCAGCTCGCGCGTCTCGCCGTAGGCAATCAGCTTCGACAGCATCGGGTCGTAGTCCAGAGGGACAGTCCAGCCTTCGTAGACGCCACAGTCCTCGCGCACTCCCGGGCCGCCCGGCTGTATCAGCCGCGTGATCTTTCCCGGCGACGGAAGGAAGTTATTCTCCGGGTCCTCGGCATAGATGCGGCACTCGATCGCATGGCCGCGTAGCTGGACCTCCTCTTGCCGTAGCCGGAGCGGCTCTCCCATCGCGACCTGAAGCTGCATCTGCACAAGGTCCAGCCCCGTCACCATCTCGGTCACTGGATGCTCTACCTGCAGCCTTGTATTCATCTCCAGGAAATAAAAGTTCTGCTCCCCGCTGTTCGGATCGCAGCTCACCAAGAACTCGACCGTCCCCGCGTTCACATAACCCGCCGAAAGAGCCAGCCGCACCGCAGCCTCTCCCATCCTTCGTCGCAGGTCTTCACTCACAACGGCGGACGGAGCCTCCTCAATCACCTTCTGGTGGCGGCGCTGCACCGAACACTCCCGCTCTCCCAGATACAGGCAGTTGCCATGCATATCGGCCATCACCTGGATCTCGATGTGGCGCGGCCGCTCAATCAGCTTTTCGAGATAGACCTCTCCCGAGCCGAAGCTCCTCTCCGCCTCACTGCTCGCCGTCGTATACGCCGCGGGAAGCTCCGCAGTCGAAAAGACTGCGCGCATTCCCTTTCCACCGCCGCCTGCCGCCGCCTTCAGCATCACCGGGTAGCCGATCTGCTCCGCGACAGCGATCGCCTCCTCCACCGTCGCCAGCCCCTTCACGCTCCCGGGAACCCGCGGCATCTGTGCCGCATCAGCAGCCTGTCTCGCCTTCGTCTTCGAGCCCAGAGCGCGCATCGCGCTCGCCGGTGGACCGACGAACGTCACCCCTGCCCTCGCGCAGTCTTCCGCGAAGGCGGCGTTCTCCGAAAGAAAGCCGTATCCAGGATGAATCGCATCGGCGCCCGAACGCCTCGCGGCTTCGAGGATGAGGTCGCCGCGCAGATAACTCTCCGTCGCGGGCCCGGGGCCCAGTCGATAAGCCTCGTCCGCATAGGCAACGTGAAGCGCTCCACGATCCACATCGGAGTAAACCGCCACCGTCGCCAGCCCCATCTCGCGGCACGAGCGCATCACCCGCACCGCAATCTCACCCCGGTTTGCAATCAGGACTTTTCTCATAGCGCGCAGGCGGAGATTCTACCTCACCACACGCCGCATGAGCAGACCGCAGGCGATCTCCTTCATCGACCATCATGGCGATAAAGGACATGTCCACGACGGATCGTGTACGCCACCTGAGAGAACGCAGCCGGATCGCCCGATGCAGGGTCGGCGGAGAGTATCGTGAGGTCGCCGTCCATCCCCACAGCAACCGTGCCCTGGTGTGTCGCTATGCCGAGCCTTCGCGCCGGAGCCGTGGTCAACATCGCGAGCACGTCGCGATACGAGAGCCCCGCCTGGTAAAGCTGCTTATATTCTTCCGTAAGGTCGTAGTCGGTAACAAAACCCGTGTCGGTTCCGAACATCAGCTCTCCCCCCATGCCGTGAAAGCTATTTACAATCTCGCGGATCCGCACAATATTATCCGTGTTCGAGAACAGCTTAAGCGTCGGCACCATGGCCATGTGGTGGATCACCATCTGCCGCAGCAAGGCATCGTCCACACCTCGCACTGTATCTGGCGCATGGGCCAGCACATCGACTCCGCTTTCCATCGCCACCTGTATGCCTTCGGCGTTCGACGGATGTGCGAACACAATCTGCCCATGCCTGTGAGCGTCTTCTACTGCGCGCCGCGCCAGAGCCAGGGGCATCGGAACGACATGGCCACGGGTCACATACGAACCCGTGAAGAGCTTCACCACGTCTGTCCCCTCAGCCAGATTCCTCTCGATCGCCGCATCCACCTCCGCCGCGTTGGCGGGCTGCTCCATACGGGCGCGGAGATCCGCCGGAAGGTCCGCCAGGTAGAACGGCAATGCATGCGGCGGATAGAGCGGTATCCCGGCCGTATAGATCCGCGGTCCTGGAATCTCCCCGTTCTCAACACGCCTGCGCAGCGCCGTAGTGTCCCGCGGATCCGATCCCGTATCGACCACTGAAGCAAAGCCGGAACGGGTCACCATCTGCCGCATCTGCTCAGCCAGGCGAGCTGCCGGAGCATGCGCGGCATCGGCCCACTTTGCTTCCATGAAGTGCACATGCGCGTTCCAGAAGCCGGCGCAGACGACACAACCCTCACACGGCAAAACCTCTGCGCCTTTGGTGTTCACCCTGTGGGCAGTCACCTCGGCGATCCTGCCCGACCGGAGAACAACTGTCACTCCGGTCAGCGGCGCAGCATCAGGCGAGACATAGACCTTCGCGCCCTCGATCACCAGGTCCTGCGCCACCGCATGGCACCCAGCATCGAACCCACCAAAGACAGACAACACCAGAACCAGCAGAAGTCTCATGCTGGACTGTACGAAAAGCTCTCCTCGGGCGTTCAACTTTTCATGCAAAATCCGAAGGGCCTCCCATCATGGGAGGCCCTTCTGTCTTCCTTGCGAAAGAGAACCGGAGGCTACTGCATCGTTACGCCACCCTGGTTCTTCTCTTCCTTCTTCTTCTCGTTCTCCTTGCGGGCTCCCATCGCCTTCTGAGCCCACTCGTCGGCCTTGGCCAGATCGTCCTTGCGCGCGTTGTCGTCGCCGCACTCCAGGTCCGCCTTGCGCCGGTAGGCCAAGTTCAGATACTGCATGGCGTCGTCATAGGTGGGATTCAGCTCCACCGCCTTCTGCAGATATTGCAGACCTTCGTCGACCAGTGCCGAATTCTGATCCTTCAGCTTCTGACAGGACGCCTTGCTCTTCTTCACGTTGCCGTTGCCGTCGTCGGTCATCCCATCGGCAGCAAGAATGGTCTGTGCATTCTTGTACGCCTGAATCCAGTCCACGACGCCGATCGTGTAGTGCGCCTCAGCATCATTTGGAGCCTGAGCAATCACCTTCTTCTGGAACTCCTTCGCCTCTTCAAACTTCTTAATGTTGAAGTCGATGGAGGCGATCTGCTTAAGCGCCGTTACGTCGTTCGGATCCTTCTGCAGAATCGCTTGAAAACCATCCAGGGCCTTTTTGGCCAGCGCCATATTTTCTGGCGTGTCCAGATTCGGAACAACCTGGTAGGAGTAAGAGGTCGCAAGATAGAGCTTCGCTGTATCGTAGTTCGGATCCAGCTCGATGGCGGTCTGGAAGTGGTTCACCGCTTCTTCGTAACGTGCATTCTTAAAGGCCTGCACACCCTTGGTCAGCTGGTCACGTGCCTTCAGGCGGTTGCACCCGGTTACAGAACTAAGCATCAGCGCCAGCAGAGCGGCCGTAACCGGGATCCGTGCGGTCAATTTCATGGGACGTGATATCTCCTTCAGATGGGCGCGTATTGTCTGTGGACGGTAGTTCAGTGATTCAAAAATTGTGCTTGCCGGTTGATTGTAACGGTATACCGCCCTCTGTGACCAGTGGCGGACACCCTATTCCTTGCGATTCTTTTTCAAAACCTGCTTCGACCTCAAACAGGTCTCTCGAAGGGCAGACTCGGCACTGGCCTCTTCAAGCTTCAGAACCGAAGTTCCCCTGACTGCAAGAGCAAACGAATCGGGCGGCCGCTCTTCTAGCCGGACCGCCCGAAGCAATACCTCTGGTGCGAGACCTGACTAACCTTTACTGTCCTGCTTCAACCCGCGGCGTAATCAAGCCGATATTATCGACGCCCGCCTGGTGACCGAAGTCAATTACCTCAGCCACCTTGCTGAAGTCCAGGTCCTTATCACCCTTCACGAACATTACCTTCTCCTGGCGAGCCGAGAAGATCTCGACCAGCTTCGGCTCAATGTCCTGTTTGTTGAACGAGGTGTCATTGATCTTGTAAGAAGGTGCGCCCGCTCCATTGGAAAGCACCTGCACCACGATGGTGCGATCGTTGGGCTGATCGTTGGTCTTATTCTTCGGCGGCTGAGGCACCAGCGTGTCGAGACCGTGTGGTGTCACCGGAACGATCACCATGAAGATGATCAGCAACACCAGCAGAACATCGATCAGCGGAGTGACGTTGATTTCGGAGACCGCTCCGCCTGAACTTCCACCACTCATTCCCATAGCAAACTCTCCTGGTCCTTCAGCCTGCCATCACGCAGGCGATGCAAATCTTTACTTCTTCGTCGGCGGAGGCGTAGCCTCTTCGCGCCGTTCCGTCAAAAGTCCAAGCTGGCTCACACCGGCAGCACGTATGCCATCGACAGCGTCCATGACCTTGCCATAATTGGCACGGGAATCGGCACGCATGTAAACCTGCTTATTGGTCTTGTTCTCGAGCTTCGCCGAAATCTTCGGACCAAGGTCATCGAGCGTTACCTGGTCGCCGCCAAGGAAAGTCCGCCCATCCCGAGTGACCGCAATAGTCACCGAGTCTTCCTTATTGGCATCTTCCATCACAATGGCAGAGTCCGCCTTGGGAAGATCAACGTTGACCTTGTTGTTCAACATGGGAGTAATCACCATGAAGATGATCAACAGCACCAGCATCACATCCACCATCGGTGTGACGTTGATGTTGGAGTTGACCTTACTCCCCTCGTTTCGAGTTGCAATCGCCATTTTTCTATACTCCGTCCGGATTCGCCGTGTTCACGTTTCCTGCGATCGACCTGCTGGCTGACTCTGAACTCGATCCCCTCCGGATACCGGATGTCTTCCAGCATCCGGAGGTTGTCTGAGCTGTCATTCTCGCAGGATGGTCTTCGGTGTTCAACTCCCTCAACAAGGGAGAGCTGCCGATCTTACCGGTGGCTCTGCTTGATGAAGTAGTCCACCAGCTCCGACGAGCTGTTGTCCATCTCCACGTCGAAGGCCTCAACCTTACCGGTGAAGTAGTTGAAGGTCATAACGGCCGGGATGGCGACCAGAAGGCCGAAGGCCGTCGTCACCAGAGCTTCCGAGATACCGCCGGCGACTGCGCCGATACCGGAGGTCTTCTGCGTGGCAATCTGCTGGAAGGCGTTCAAGATACCTACGACGGTTCCGAACAGTCCGATAAACGGTGCCGTCGATCCGATCGTAGCCAGGCCGCCCAGACCACGCTTCAGCTTCGCGTGAACGATGGCCTCGGAGCGCTCAAGGGCGCGCTTGGAGCTCTCGATCTGCTCGTCGGTGATGGCGCCGCCCGAACCGAAGCTGCGGAACTCCTGCAGACCGGCGGTGACGACCTCGGCGAGGTGCGACTTCTTCGAACGGTCGGCAACCTTGATCGCCTCGTCCAGACGCCCATCCTTCAGAGCTCCGGCAACCTTCGGCGCGAACTCGCGCGACTGCTTGCGGGCCGCCGAGAAGTAAAGCGCGCGGTCGATGATCACAGCCAGCGACCAGATCGACATGATGAAAAGAACAATGACGACTGCGCGGGCCAGATTACCCATGTTGCCCCAGAGCTGCAGAGGGCTGAATCCTACCTGTGCCTCCTGAAAAAACAGCGCGAGCGAGGTGGGGACATGAGCCATGTTTGTAAGGTGAGCGAGAATCACAGAATATTCCTCCTGATTGGAAACTCTAATCTTCGTATTTCAGACCCGGATACTCCCCGAAGGGTGACCCGGGAAAAATCGTTGTCGTCTCGAGGCGCCACAGTTTTCGGCGTCCCGCGGGAAGGAGCGTTAGCCGCCGAAGTTGAAGTTGACCGTAATCGTGGTTTCGACCTCGGTCGCATCGCCGTTCAGAACATACGGCTTGTACTTCCACTGCCGCACCGCGTCCAGAGCGGCGGCGCGCAGCATCTCCGGTCCACTGATGACCTGCAGGTTCTGCACCGTTCCGGTCTTGGAGATAATCGCGTGAAGCACAACAGCGCCAGAGACGTGGGCTGCCTTCGCAATCGGAGGATAGATCGGCTTCGGCTGCGAGAGCGCGTTACCGGCAACCACGCCGCTCGACACGCGGACAGGCCCCTTCGGCTTCTCTACCTTGACCACCGGGGCGGGACCGCTTCCAATTCCGCCCATCACGCCGCCGGGAACACCAGAGCCAGAGCCCATGCCGCTCATGCCGGCAACACCGGCCACCTGCGGCGGAGGCGTGGCATCCTCCTTCAACATCTTGATGTCCTTGGGAATCTTCGTCGGAGCATGCAGGCCCTGATCGATCTCCGAGACCATCTTGATCGGCTTGATCACCTGTGCAGGAGGAGGCGGCGGTGGGGGTGGGGGCGGTGGGGGCGGTGCCGTCAGCATGGCGGTCATCGCCGTCTTCGGCAGAGCGTCAGGATACAGCAGCGGGATCAAAATCAGCGTTCCAAGAATCGCACCGTTGAAAATAAACGTGCCAATCATCCAGTACTTGGACTTGGTCTTGATCTTGCCGCCGGACTCCATCAATGAATCTTCAAACATATCCAGCCTCGCGGAGAAGAGCTATTTGACTATAGACACCACGGCTTTTTCGTTTGTTCCCGGAAT
>DATHJA010000372.1:0-6422 GCA_035316475.1 Edaphobacter sp.
CAGCCATGGAACGCAGGATCTCTACCCAACCCTGCTGGAGAAAGATCATGGTCTTGATCCCAGCAGGGTGGGTTTTGTGGTTGTGATCAGCAACATTGGAGCGATGCTGGGGGGGATCACCTGCGGTGGGCTCTCCGAACGGCTTGGGCGGAAGCGAATGATTATCATCTCGGCTCTAGCGGCGATTCCGATGATTCCGCTGTGGGCGTGGTCGCATACCGTTCCCATGCTGGCCCTGGGCGGATTTCTGATGCAGTTTGCCGTGCAGGGAGCCTTCGGCGTGATTCCGGCTCACCTCAACGAACTTGCTCCTGCCCCGGTGCGCGCGGTCTTTCCCGGGTTCACCTACCAGCTGGGCAACCTTGTCTCCTCGCGGAACGGCGTCTTTCAGGCGAAGCTGGCGCAACACTTCTCCGGAGGCGCGCTCAACATGGTGATGTCCTGCACCGTTGTAGTCGGCGCTCTTGCGATTGCGATCGTTACCGGCCTGGGCCGAGAGGCGCGCGGAGAAGAGTGGTCGATGGCGAAGGAGGTCTCTGTGGCCGGTCGGGACGCGGCGGAGTCGTGAGCCAGTGACTGCGCGAAGACAACTGCGAAGCGCATGAAGATGTATGCTTTTTCTGGCCAATTCACCGGCCGGGAAAGAGGAGTTATGAATATCGCAGCACCCGATACGGGGCTTCCGAAGACGAGGTTGCAGGAGGCGGCGCCTTATCTGATCGAGCAGGACTTCAGTGTCTACACCGAGGAACAGCACGCGGTATGGACGGAGCTGGTCCTCCGGCGGATGCCGCAGCTTCGTCAGCATGCCTGTCGGGAGTACCTCGAAGGTTTCGAGCAGATCGGCCTGCGTGAGGACCGGCTTCCCGATTTAAAGGCAGTGAGCGCCCGGTTGCAGCCAAGAACAGGCTGGCAATCGACGCCTGTGAGCGGATTTCTTCCCCCTGGAGCATTCTTCGAGATGCTGAGCGCGAGGATGTTTCCGACGACCACCTGGCTGCGCGGGCGCGATTCGCTCGAATACACCCCGGAGCCGGACATCTTCCACGACGTCTTTGGCCATGTCCCCATGCATGCGCATCCGGTCTTCGGGGACTTCCTGCAGCACTATGGACAGGTCTGCGCGGGACTGCTGGCCGATCCGGTCGCTCTTGAGCGAATGGGGAGGGTCTTCTGGTTCACCGTGGAGTTCGGAGTCATCCGCCAGGAAGGCGAGCTGAAGGTATACGGCAGCGGCCTCATCAGCTCTCATGGAGAGTGCACGCGCGTGCTCGCGGGAGGATGCGAGGTCCGGCCCTTCGACCTGGACGCGGTGATGAACCAGGAGTTTGATACGGGCGCGATGCAGCCCGTTCTCTATGCCGTCGAGTCCTTCGACCAGATCTACGAGGCGACGAAGAAGGCCGAAGAACGGCTGAAGTAAGATTCTTTGAAGAAATGAGGCTTCCTTGAAGTTCGATGTGGAGACGGCAAAGCCGCGCGAGATCTACAACCTTCTGATCGGCCTGGTTGCACCTCGGCCCATTGCATTGATTACCAGCATGGATGAGAAGGGTGGCCTGAACGCCGCTCCCTTCAGTGCTTACAACTATCTGTGTACCGATCCTCCGATCGTCGGCATCGGTGTAACCAACCGGCCGGGAGAGGAACGGATCCCGAAGGACACGGCGCGGAACATCCGGCGAACCGGCGAGTTCGTCGTCAACGTCGTCACCGAGGACATCGCACAGCAGATGAACATCTGCGCAACGGACTTTCCCGCGGAGATCTCGGAGCTGGAGATGGCGAATCTTCAGACCACGCCCTCGACGGTCGTAAAGGTGCCGCGTATCGCCAGCGCCCATGCTGCGCTCGAGTGCAGGGAACATACGACGATCGAGATCGGCCGCTCGCGCATCATCCTCGGGCGCGTCGTCTCGATCTACATCGAAGACGAGTATGTCGACCCCAACGGACCCTACGTGCGCGCTGAGCAATTGCATGCCATCGGAAGGATGAACGGCCTGGGAAACTACGTGCGCACGCGCGACAGCTTCCTGAACATTCCGCGTATTCCCTACGAGGAGTGGAAGAAGACGCACCCATAAGGCTCAGGACAAATAGTCCTTGAGCCAGGGATCGGTTGAGTTGACCAGCTCATAGGTCGTTCCGTCGAAGACGACCTTGCCTTCGTTCAGAACAAGAAACTTCGTGGTCTCGTCGACTCCGCCGTTCGGAAGGGGCTGCATCTTTCCTGTCTCGGGGTCGAAGCGGTTCATCGCCAGGGTGAAGGCGTCCTGCAGGCGATGGGTGATCATCAGCGACGTCGTATGGCTTACGTCGCGCTGCTTCATCACCAGCTCGATGATGGTGGTGGAGGTGATCGGGTCCAGGCCGCCGGTCGGCGAATCGTAGAGGATCAGGTCGGGGCGAGAGATGATGGCGCGCGCGATGGAGACGCGCCGGCGCATGCCCCCCGAAAGCTCGGGGGGGAACTTCTGAATCGCCTGCTCCAGTTCGACGAACCGGAGCGCTTCGACCACGCGGACATGGGCCTCCTCTTCCGGAACATGCTCTTCGTGAAGCCGGTAGGCCACGTTGTCTTCCACCGACAGGGAGTCGAAGAGGGCGGACTCCTGGAAGACCATGCCAATTCGTGCTCGCAGCTTGAAGAGATCCTTCTCCGGCATGGTGGTGATCTCCTCGCCGAAGATCCGGATGGAACCGGAGTCCGGACGCAGCAGACCGTTTGCCAGCTTCATCAGAACCGACTTCCCCCCGCCGGCGGGCCCCAGGATGATTCGGGTCTCTCCGTGTGTGACGCGGAAGGAGATATTGTTGAGGACCGGCTTGAGGTCAAAGGCGATCGAGACGTTCTTAAACTCGACGACAGTTGCTTGCCCGTCAGGGTTGCTCTGCGGGGAATCCGTGCGCGGGAGCAGGTCGTTGGTCATCGCTTACCTGCCGAAGATCCCGATCATGGCTCGGCTTACGATGAAGTCGACGATGATGATGAAGACGGACGAGACAACGACAGCCTGCGTTGTTGACCGGCCTACACCCTGGGTTCCTCCCTTGGTGTTCATGCCGAAATAGCAGCCCACGGTTGCAATGATGAAGGCGGAGAAGAGCGGCTTGGTGAGGCCCTGCACTACGTCCGCGTACTCCAGGGCCCGGTAGGAGGCGTGGAAGTAGGAGGATGCATTGAGGCCGAGCAGAGCGACGCTCACCAGCGCACCACCCGCAATACCGACCGCGTCGGCCACAATAGTGAGAAAGAAGAGCATGAAGATGGTGGCATACAGGCGCGGAGTCACCAGCTTGCGAACAGGATCGGTTCCCAGAGCGCGCATCGCATCGATCTGTTCGGTGACCTTCATCGAGCCGATCTCCGAGGCCATACCGGCGGCGTTGCGTCCCGAGACCATCAGCCCGGTCAGCACCGGCCCAAGCTCCTTCACCATGGAGAGAGCTACCAGGTTCCCCGTCATGCTGATGGCGCCGAAGGCTTTGAGGGAGGTGGCGGATTGAAGTGCCAGAACGCAACCCGTGAAGAATCCCGTCAAAACGATGATTGGCATGGAGCCAACGCCGATGGAATCCATCTGGGTATAGATATCGGACCAGTAGCGCGGGCGCGAGAAAAGAGCCGCGAGCGCCTGCCAGGAAAGGATGGAGTAATCCTGGATAGCCGCAACCTTCTGTTTTGCGAACTCTTCTGGAGAGACGAAGGGCATGTGGTATCTGTCGCTCAGAGTATCAGATGCGCGGCCATTCTGAACGGATTGCATCTCGTTGATGGAGAAGGAGGGTAAGGGATAGGAATGGAACCCCTGGGGATGAGAAGATAGTAAGGATGGCTGGTGAGATGATTGCGGCGGTTCTGTACGGGAAAGAAGACCTGCGTCTGGAGAGGATTGCGATTCCTCGCCCCGGAGCCGGGGAGCTGGTCGTGCGGGTGGGGGCCGCGCTGACCTGCGGGACCGACCTGAAGGTCTATCGTCGCGGCTATCACGCAATGATGCTGAAGCCTCCTATCCTGTTCGGCCATGAGGTGGCCGGGGCGGTCGCCGAGGTGGGAGAGGGAGTGACCGGCTTCCGCGACGGAGACCGGGTTGTCGCATTGAACTCCGCCCCTTGCGACCGGTGTTTCTTCTGTATTCGCGGGCAGCAGAACCTGTGTGAGGACCTGTTGTTCAACAACGGAGCCTACGCCGAGTACATCCAGATCCCTGCACGCATCGTCGCGAAGAATACTCTGCTGATCCCGAATGGCGTACCGCTGGAGCACGCCGCTCTCACTGAGCCGCTCGCGTGCGTGGTTCGCGGCCTGGAGGAGACGTGCGCCCGCCCCGGTGACACCATGGTGGTGATCGGCGCAGGGCCTATTGGTCTGATGTTCATGCATGTCGCCGAGCTGGCCGGCCTGGAGGTGATCGCCGTAGTCAAGCGCGACGACCAGGTTGCCACAGCGAAGCTGTTTGGCGCGGCCCATGTCGTGCAGACGACCGCAGTCGAAGATGTCGTCGCGGCGACGAGAGCGCTTACCGCGGGGGGACGGGGCGCCGACTCCGTGGTCGAGGCTGTCGCGACTCCGAATACATGGGAGTGGGCGGTCGACATGGTGCGCAAAGGAGGTGTCGTCAACTTCTTTGGCGGACCGCCCCGCGGCACCCGTGTGCAGTTCGACACCAACCGGCTGCACTATGGCGATATCACGCTGAAGGCGAGCTTTCATCACACTCCGCAGACCTGCCGCACGGCCTTCGAGCTGATCACCAGCGGGCGCTTCCGTTGTGCCGAGGCGATTACAGGCCGGGTTGGCCTCGAGCAGGTGCCGGAGCTCTTCGCCCGCATGCTGAAGCGTACCGGGGGCTCGCGTGAGATCAAGACCGCTGTCTTTCCCAAGGGAGTGCCGCGGTGAGCGAGCTGAGTACGGTTGAGCACGCACTTTTGGGAGCTCCCCACCAATACCTCACCCCTCTTGAGCGGCCCACGCTCGAGGAGGCGCAGGCGTGGTGCCGCGAGCTGACCCGCACCCACTATGAGAACTTCCACGTCGCGACGGTCTTCCTGCCCCGCAACGTGCGCCCGCACTTTGAGAGCGTCTATGCGTACTGCCGGATTGCCGATGATCTGGGAGACGAGGTCGCCGACCCCGCCGTGGCGATGCGCCTGCTCGACGCCTGGGGCTCGATGCTCGATGAGTGCTATGACTTCCCGGAGCGCTCCATGCATCCGGTCTTCGTCGCGCTTCGCGAGACGATCCGGGCCTGCGATCTGCCGCGCCAGCTCTTCCATGACCTGCTGATCGCCTTTCGCATGGATCAGACGAAGACGGAGTACGCGACCTGGGACGAGCTGCTGGAGTATTCGCGCTACTCGGCCAATCCTGTGGGCAGGCTGGTCCTTCTGGTCTGCGGCTATCGGGACGAGAAGACGGCGCTGCTCTCCGATAAGGTATGCACGGCTCTGCAGCTGGCCAACTTCTGGCAGGACGTCGTGGAGGATAAGGAGCGCGGACGGCGCTATCTTCCCGCGGAGTCGATGGCGCGCTTCCATGTGGACGAAGGCCAGATTGAGGGCCGTGTCTTTACGCCCGAGTTTGGCGCCATGGTGAAGGACCTCGTGACGAGAACGCGCGCGATGCTGGCCGAGGGAGGGGAGATCAGTCGCCATGTGGACCGCAATCTGGCGGTGACGCTGAATCTCTTCCGCAAGGGCGGCGATGCGATCCTGGACGGGATTGTGGCTCAAGACTACGACGTACTCCGCGGACGGCCGGTAGTGTCGAGGGTGAAGAAGCTGAGTCTTCTGGCCGGAGCGCTTCTGGAAAAACTTCGCGTGGGGATGCCTCGGTGACCATCACAGAGGCTTATGGGGCCTGCCGCGAGATCGCAAAGCGAGAGGCCAAGAATTTCTACTACTCCTTCCGCGTGCTTCCGCAACACAAGAGCGATGCCATGTGCGCGATCTATGCTTTTATGCGTCGCGCAGACGACATCGCAGATGATGAGTCGATCCCCATCGAGCAACGTCGCGTGGAGATGACCCGATGGGTCGATGCATGGCGTGCGGCACGAAGTGGAGCCCCTACCGACGACCCGGTCTTTCTTGCCGTCAATGACTCGCAGCGGCGCTTCCGGATTCCCGATCAGCTTCTGGAGGAGCTGGTGCAGGGAACGACGATGGACCTGGAGCCGCGGCCCGCGAATGCCGGAGAGACCCAGACCTTCGCGACCTTTGACGATCTTTATCGCTACTGTTACCTGGTTGCTTCCGTCGTCGGTCTGGTCTGCATTCGCATCTTCGGGTACACGGACCCGCGAGCCGAGAAGCTGGCCGAGGAGACAGGCGTTGCCTTTCAGCTGACGAACATCCTGCGCGACGTGAAGGAGGACGAGGAGCGAGGCCGCGTCTATCTTCCGTTGGATATGCTGCGC
>DATHJA010000373.1:0-9014 GCA_035316475.1 Edaphobacter sp.
CGCTCTGGAATAATTGAAGGTGCTCTGGTGGTTTACAGCTACTGCAACAGCCGGCACGGAGAGGCTTGACCGCCGGCAGGCAAGAGAGGCTGCGCGAACCCCCGATGAAGACTCTTAGACTCGTCTCAACCCCGACCCGCAACCGCCGCCTGAACGAGATTATCGGCCTGATCGTGCTGGTAGGCGCAGGGCTTCTGTTGCTGGCTCTGGTGAGCTATACCCCCACCGACCGCTCTTTCAATACGGTGGGGTCCTATGTGACGGGAAGACCGGCGCATAACTGGACGGGGATTGCAGGAGCCTATCTCTCCGATGCGATGCTGCAGACGATCGGCGTGGCGGCCTTCTTTCTTCCCCTCGTTCTGGGTCGCCTGGGAATCTGCTGGATGATGTCGCGGCCGGCGGGCTCGCCTTTGGCCAAGGCCGTTGGACTGGCCATGTGGATTGTCTTTGGCCCGGCGGCGATCGCGCTTCTGCCGGGACACCTGTTGTGGCAGGGAACTCTTCCCATCGAAGGAACCAGCGGCCGCCTGCTGGCCGATATGCTGGTGGCCTTTCTGAATCTTCCCGGAGCCTCCATCGTGCTTGCCCTGATGGTGGCGCTGTCGCTCTACCTCGCTACGACCTTCACCTTCAATACGGCGCGCGAGTGGGCGACGATGCGCTTCGGATTCGCGCAGCGGATATGGGAGCGGTGGGCGCGCTGGCAGGAGAGCCGCAAGGGACGGGAGCTGCCCGAGCAGCAGTACGGAAGCAAACGCGAGCGGGTCGCTCTGCGTGCGCAACGCGAACGGGAGATGGCCGAGCAGAAGGTTCGTGAGGCAGAGGAGCGCAAGAGAACACCGGCTCCGACTCTGCTGGGAGGTCTCTTCGGCTGGCTGAGCCGCCGTAAGAAAAGGGCTGCGCCGGAACCAGAGCACGAGATTGTCGCTCCGGAGACCTCCATGTGGCAGGCGATGCCGCGGACGATGGTGGACGCTCCTCCAGTGACCGCAATCGGAACCGCCACCGCAGCAGCGGCGCCGTATGCCGAGGTGCTGGCAAAGGCTGCGGCTCCAGTGCGGGCGATCGACGATGTCTCGAACTTCCATCCGCAAGTCGAGCAACAGAGCTTTGCGACTCCGGAGCGAGCTCAGAAGAAGCCTATCGAGCAGATGCCACCGGTTCCCGAGCAGGTAATGGCCGCGGAGAGGGGTATCTCGTTCGGCAAGCGCGCAGACGCGGATATCAAGGCTGTGGCCATCGCTCCCAAGAGCGTACGCGGTTACAAACTCCCTCCTTCTTCCCTGCTGCATCGCAGTGAAGAACAGACAACGGTTCGCGAGGACGCTCTTCGCGAAGAGGCGCGGGTCCTGGTAGAGAAATGCGCTGAATTCGATGTGGACGGACAGGTGACCCACATCAATCCCGGCCCTGTGGTGACGACCTTCGAGTTCAAACCGGATGCTGGCGTGAAGTACTCCCGCGTGACCGGACTGGCCGACGATCTCTGCCTGGCGATGGCGGCCGAGAGCATCCTGATCGAACGGATGGCCGGGAAGTCGACCGTCGGGATTCAGGTTCCCAACTCGGAGCGGGAGACCATCTGGCTGCGCGACGTGGTCGAGTGCGAGAGCTTTGCGCAGTCGAAGTCGCGGCTTGCGATCGCGCTGGGCAAGGACATCAACGGCCGCATCGTTACTGGAGATCTGGCGGCGATGCCACACGTCCTGATTGCCGGCTCGACCGGCTCCGGTAAATCAGTGGCGATCAACGCCATGATTATGAGTGTGCTGTTCAAGTCGACCCCGGAGCAGGTGCGCATGATCCTGGTCGATCCCAAGCGGGTGGAGCTGGGGATGTACGAGGGGATTCCGCATCTCTTCACCCCGATCATTACGGAGGCCAAGCTTGCGGCCAACGCGCTTCGCAATGCAGTGCGCGAGATGGAGCGCCGGTTGAAGCTGCTGGCGGCAAACCATGTCCGCAACGTCGACCAGTTCAACAAGCTCTTCGATACCGGCAGCGGGCACCTGTTCGAAGACGTCAATCAGGAGCCGCTGCCCTACATCATGATCATCATCGACGAGCTTGCCGACCTGATGATGCTGGACCGGGCAAATGTCGAAGAGTCCATCACGCGGCTGGCGCAGATGGCGCGCGCGGTCGGAATCCACCTGGTGCTGGCGACGCAGCGGCCTTCGGTCGACGTCATTACCGGCCTGATCAAGGCGAACGTGCCGACGCGCATGAGCTTTCGGCTGGCGACGAAGGTCGACTCGCGCACGATCATTGACTCCAACGGCGCCGAGAGCCTGCTGGGGCGCGGCGACATGCTCTATTTGCCGCCGGGAACGAGCCGTGTGCAGCGCGTTCATGCTCCCTTCGTCACCGAAAAGGAGATCTCTGCGGTGACCGAGTTCTGGCGCGCGCAAGGCCAAGCGGAGTACGTCGAGGGCTTCCTTGAGGGGCCGAAGGATGAGGCCGGTCGCGATCTGGATGGCGACTCCAACGGCGAAGCGGACGACCCGATGTACGACGATGCGGTTCGGCTTGTGTTCGAGTTCGGCAAGGCTTCGACCTCGCTGCTGCAGCGAAGGCTGCGCATCGGCTACGGCCGGGCCGCTCACCTGATCGACATGATGTACAACGATGGCCTGGTGGGACCGGCGGATGGATCGAAGCCGCGCGAGCTGCTCAAGTCCCAGAACTGGATCAAAGAGGTCGATGCTGCGATACGGTGAGGCGTCGGCGTTCGTGCTCAGTGTGGCAGACGCTTGGCGGAGCGGATGGCAATGACGCCGAGGATGCAGATGACGGCGAGGAAGGCTACCCAGATGAGTTCGGGGTGGCGCTCCGTGGCCGGCCGTGTATCGGGCCGCGCGGTATAGACGGGATTCTTCTGCTCAGGGCCTATGCGGGCCAACGGGATCCTGCTGGTAAGAACAACGGTCCGGGCAAAGTCGTACTCCGGAACCGGGAGCGTCGGATCGCCATAAAAGAGTGTGAGCGAATCGGTGGATGCGGCATCGAAACAGAGCTTGCGCTGCCTCATCTCCAACTGGACGGCGACGATGGAGAGGGGCTGATCGTCTCCATTATTGATCGCGACTTCAACCTCGGCAGCGCTCTGCAGATTGGAGCCGAGCGTAGCCGGAACACTGAGCCGCTCCTGGTGAATCTCGCGGGCTGCCTGCGTCAGGCGTACACGAAAGATATCTCCGGAGATCGTCTCGCCCGCGGAAGACGCGGTGCCGACAGCATGATCGCTGATGGAGACATTGCGGCTGAAGTTTCCTTTGAACGCTGGATCGAGCACGAAGGTGACGCGCTCTACCGGAACTCTCTTGGGAAGATCGAAGCGGGCGATGGTCTGGCGTCCACGCTGGGTTGCTGCCCTGGTTTCGGCCACGATGTTGAAGACGGTCTGGGCTTCGCGGCTGGGCGGGACGGAAGCTCCCTGCACCATCTGGGGAGACGGCGGGAAGCTGCGCGCCCCGGCTGAAGGAGATACGTTCAGGTCGATGTGCAGGTAGGGGAAGCTCGATTCCTGCAAAAACAGAGTCGTGCTGTGGGAGAGATGCTGCGAGCTGAGATCGAAGAGAGTGAATTCGCCGAGACGGACTCCACCGGCCGCGCCGGGATGCTCAACGCCGGTTACGGTGGCGGCGGCGATGTAGTCGGTGCCTGCGAGGTCGAGGACGACCTCGGTGTAGGGCCGATGAGGCATCGCAAGATCGAAGCTGAGGACACGCCCGCGGAGACCGAGGTTCAGGACGCGGGCAGGCTCGGAGTCGGGCTGGACTGGCTCACTAAGTGTGATGGCGTAGGGGATCTCGCGCGCCTGCGCGGTCTGCGGGAAGAGCCTGAGGTCTTTGAGCGACGCGGAGGAGTGCGCGAAGGTGGCCGCATCCAGCACGGCGCAGTTCTGTCCGACCGCTGTTGGGACGACGGCTCTCTGATAGAGAAAGTACTGGCGCTCGGCGCGGGGCGAAGTGACGACTCCGGCTCCCGCCTGCCAGAGCAGCAGAGCGATGAGAGCGAGCGGCTTCACTGCCCGGTCCCCGTGGTTTCAGGTTTCCGTGTGGATTCGGGGTCGCGGAGGGCCAGCCAATCCTTCTGGTAGGCGTAGCTGACGGCCATCAACAAGGCACCCAAGCCAATAAAGCTGACGACACGATAACCCTGGCTGAGACTGCGCATGTCGTAGAGGAAGGTCTTGCCGATGGTGAAGACCAGCAGGATAAGAGCCTGCCAGCGTATGAACGACGTGCGTCGCCAGAAGCCGATAGCCAGCAGGACTCCCCCATAGAGCATGAGGAAGGCGGAGACGGCGAGAGCGCTCTGCAGCTCGGCCTCCGAATTTGTAACCTTCACAGGCCACAGAGATTCGATCTCCCTTACCCCTGTCAAGATGGCGATCAGGTTGATCGCGATGACCGTTCCGCCGGAGAGCTGCGCCCAGAGCAGAGTGGTTTCGTCCGCGAGGGCGACGTGCAGGGCTCGCCAAGCCACGACAGAGAGGATGGCAAGGCCGACGAGGGCCATGCCGAAGTCTCCACTGAGAAAAGGTGGATGCGGCTGCGGGCTAAAGCGTGAGGTTGCAATCTCACGCAGGCTAAGGAGGACAGCCACGATGTTTATCGCTATCGCTGCGAAGAGAGCGAACCGCGGCCATGCGGGCCACGATGCCTGATCTGCAGAATAGGCTCGCAAGGCCAGCCATGCCGCAGCGGCGAAGGCTGCCGCTGCAGTAACCGCGGTGGCGAAGTTGTGGAATGGCAGGGCCAGGGCTCCGTCGAACCAGAACGGCACGGCGATCAGGCCGCAAAGGCCGAGCACGAGGGACCCGGCAGAGAGCCAGCGCAGAACGCTTCCAGCCTCGAGAGGTCCAGTCGCAGCCCCTTCCCTGCCGGAGACACGCACGGCCACCCAGAGCAAGGCAACGCCTTCGACGAGCCACG
Organism: Edaphobacter sp.; assembly: GCA_035316475.1. Taxonomy (GTDB): domain Bacteria; phylum Acidobacteriota; class Terriglobia; order Terriglobales; family Acidobacteriaceae; genus Edaphobacter. The sequence goes on from DATHJA010000373.1 coordinate 4,944, forward strand.
CCACGGTTATCCAGTGGCCGCTCGCCTTGAGCGGGATGGCTATGGTGAGAAAAACGACCGCCAGCGATAGATGCATCGCCGCAGCCACCGGCCCCTGCGGAAGCCGCGTGATGAGCAGATACGTTGCGGCGAGGATGAGCATCAGCCAGGGAAGGAACCAGTGGCGGCCGGAGTCCTGCATCACCGAGTAGAGCGCTAGAGACCCGAAGGCGGCGTCTCCAAGAGGAAGAAGGATCTGTGGAGTAAAGCGGACGAGCGCGCGAAGAAACCCACGGCGCGGCGTCGGATCGTCGGGGATGGAGCCTAGCGGAACGATAGCGAAGACGAGAAAGAACAGGCCGATGAAGACCGTGGTGATGGCGAAGGCCGGCTCCCGATAGAACTGCAAATACCAGGCGATGAAGTAGAGCACGGTCGCCGGAAAAGCCGCGAGCAGGAGACGGGGCCAGGGCTTGATCCTTACGAGTGCGACCGTTGCGGCGTCGATCGCCAATAGATATGTAAAGAGAAAGACCTGGTGATTTCCTCCGGTCGACAGCAGCAGAGGGGTAGATAAACCACCGGCGAGTGCATATGCGGCAAGCAGCTCGGCGTTCTGCGCCCACGCCATGTAGGCGTTCCATCCCGTCACCAGGATCATGCCTCCCAGCGCAGCCTCGGAAGGCATCAGGTGATAAAGCTGATAGGCCGCCCAGAGCGTGAGATAGAGAACGCCTGAGCCGATGGCCTTGAGCGAATAGGAGAAGGCGGGGAACCCCTTGCGCCGGAACCGTTCCGACCAGACGACGATGCCTGCTCCGGCGATGAGGCCGATCAGGACACGGCCTACCGGGCCGATCCATTGATTGTCGATTGCGAGCTTGAGGAACCAGGTCGCGCCGATCATCAGCGCGATAATGCCGACGCGGTTGAAGACCTGGGCGCCAAGCCTGTTTTCGAGCGAGGAGGCCGGCCTGGGCGGCACAACCTCTGCCGTAGCAATCGGCTCCGGAACTTGTGGAAGCGACGGAACCGGTGGCGGCGGTGGCGATGCCTTCTCCGGCTGCTGTGCGGATTGTGCGGACCCTGCGGAGGAACGCATCTCGGCCAACTCACGCTCGAGCGACTCGACTCTCGCGGTCAGAAGACGTAATTCAGATGCAACCGAAGCCCCTTCGGCATGGCTCTGTTGCGGCTGCGGAAGATCCTCCATCCCCATGGCAACTACTGTACCGCCTGCACAGGTTTAGTGGCATGGAAAACTCGCACTTGATACTCTTCACGCATGGCCGAGTCCCGACTGAGTCGAATCCTCATCGTGGATGACGATTCCGTGAGCCGTGAACTGCTGGAGCTTCTGCTGGCACGGGAGGGCTATGTGGTCGATCAGGCTGAGTCCGGCGAGGCTGCCCTGGCGCTGCTCCGTGACGGGAACAGGGTCAGGCCCGACGCGGTTCTGGCAGACATGCAGATGCCCGGTATAACCGGCAGAGCGCTTGCGGCCAGAGTGCGGTCGCTATGCAAGAACAAGATCCTCATGATCGCCATGAGCGGAAGCGAGGCCGATCCGGAGATGCTGGAAGGCTTCGATGCCTTTCTCCGCAAGCCTTTTCCGATGGACAGGCTGAAGGACGCTCTCGTGAACGATGAAACCTTCTCCGGCAAACAGCCAGAGACGCCGCACGCCCCTGTACTCAACGACGATGTGTACAAACAGCTCTCCAGATCGATGAGCCGGGAGAATCTCGCTAAACTTTATAAACTGTGTCTGGACGACTCCAGGCATCGCATCGCGACTTTGCGACAGGCAGCGGACCGGGGTGACGATGCGGAATGCCGTAGACAAGCGCATGCTATCAAGGGAAGCTGCGGCATGCTGGGAGCAACAGAGCTGAAGGTTCTGGCGGAATTTATTGAAGATCAAGGTCTTGTTGCTAATCTCATGAAGAAGCTCGACGAGCTGCAGATGGCTTGTAGCCGGCTCGAGAAGGTATTACGCGAACACAAATCCGCACCAGAGAACACGGCCGTCGCAGAGACGGTGAAAGGGAGCCACACATGAAAGTGTCCGGGAAAAAGTCGACCGACAGGTCCACTGCAATCACACCGGTCCGCATCGTCATTGCCGACGATCATCCGGTGGTCCGGCTTGGTGTGAGAAACATGCTCGAGGACGAGCCGGGATTTGAGATCGTCGGCGAGGCAGAGGATGGGGACGTCGCCATTACAGAGACTTTAGAGCTGGAGCCGGATGTTCTTCTGCTGGACCTGCAGATGCCGCGGCTTCCGGGCCTGGAGGCCATGCGCGCCATCATGGGCCGGTCGCCGCGCGTGAAGATCATTCTGCTGACCAGCACCATCTCGACGCAACAGATCATCGAGGCATTACAGATCGGCGCACGCGGAATCGTCCTCAAGGACTCCGTCGCCGGGGATCTTACCAAGGCGATGCGCGCGGTGCTTTCAGGCGATTACTGGATCGGCGGCGAGCGCGTGATCAACCTGCTGGCCGCCCTGAACGACCTGATGAAGCAAGCCTCTGCCATCGCCGAAAAGAAGACCTACGGCCTGACGCCACGGGAGCTCGAGGTCGTGACCTGCATCGTGGAGGGCTGCAGCAACAAGGACGTCGCCCGGCAGTTCACCATCAGCGAGGAGACGGTAAAGCGCCATCTTTCGAATATCTTCGATAAGACCGGCGTTTCCACACGGTTGGAGCTGGCTCTGTTTGCCATCGCGCACAAGCTCGTCACGCTGGAGGCCTAAGGAGCCATCAGGCAGATCCGGCGCGGTGTTCAGTAAGATGGAACCATGAGCGAGCAGCTGGCCAATATGGAAGCAGTCACGGATCTGGCGGACTTGGTTGTTATCGGAGCCGGTCCTACCGGGATGGCCTGCGCGATCGAGGCGCAGCGAGCGGGGTTCACTGTGATCCTCATCGACAAGGGGTGTCTCTGCAACTCGCTCTTTCACTACCCGTCGAACATGACCTTCTTCACGACTCCGGAGCTGCTGGAGATTGGGGACATTCCCTTCCCCAGCCCCAACCAGAAGCCCGGCAGGGACGAGGCTCTCGAGTACTACCGCAAGGTAGCGGAACACTATCAGCTCGACGTTCGCCAGTACGAGACGGTCGAGCGAGTTACCGGGAGCGATGGCAACTTCTCGGTTCATACAGTAGACCGATTCGGCAGGCCCCGTGTGCATCGCACGCGCAAGCTGGTGATCGCGACAGGCTACTACGATCTGCCGAACTATCTCAACATTCCCGGCGAAGAGCTGAATAAAGTCACCCACTACTACAACGATCCGCACCCTTACTACGGACTCGATGTCGTCGTCATCGGAGGCAAGAACTCGGCGGCTATCGCCGCGCTGGACCTGTGGCGCCATGGCGCGAGAGTAACGCTGGTGCATCGCGGTCCGGAGATGCGCCCCCACATAAAGTACTGGATTCTGCCCGACATCAACAACCGCATCAAGAACGGCGAGATCACGGCGTACTTCTCCAGCAGCGTCGTCCGCATCACTGAAGATGACGTTATCCTGGCGACTCCCGAAGGAGAGCGTACGCTGCCGAACCAGTTCGTCTTTGCGCTGATCGGCTACCAGCCCGACTTCCGATTTCTTGAGGCTCTTGGAGTAAGACTGGATGAGGCGAACGACCGCTGCCCGGTGTGCGATCCCACGACACTCGAGAGCAACGTGCCGGGAATCTATCTCGCGGGAGTTGTCATCGCAGGCGAGCGAACCAACGAGATCTTCATCGAAAATGGCCGCTTCCACGGCAAACAGATCGCGACCGACCTGCTCGCCAAAAATATCTCCGCTGCTGCTGTCGACTGAAACAACTAGCCGATTACCCTGCGCATGAATCCTCGTATCCCGAGCCATGTAAGCAGACAGAGAAAGAAGACCAGCATCCCGAGGATCAGCGCGGGATGCATGTGCGGAAGCGTTGGCGTGACCGCAGAGCGGAGACCTTCGCTCATGTAAACGATGGGATTGATCAGAACGCCGATCTGCAGCCATCGAATATGGCCGAGCGCCATCCAGGGATAGTAGACGCAACCCAGGAAGGTGATGGGCATG
>DATHJA010000374.1:0-3726 GCA_035316475.1 Edaphobacter sp.
GCGGGTAGCGCAGGTATCGCATATCGAGAATGCGGTTGACGCGCGCAAGATAACTTCCGACCGAGGCATACATGAACCCGGAGAACAAGGGCACATGGCCAATCCGGAAGAAATTCATCTCCGGATACGTCCACGATCCCACCGACGTCTTGAATAGCTCCATCAGCGTGCCGACTACGTGAAAGATCAGGATGACCTTAGCCTCGCGCATCGTCTCGAGACGCAATAGCAGCATCAGTATCTGTACCGCGAGCGCGGCCAGAAAAAGGAAATCGTAACGTGCCAGCCACGCATGTCCGGGCCAAAACTCTTTGGTCAGGAGAACCAGGCTCAGAAGAATGCCGCCAAACAGGCAGGCCCACCCTTGCTTGAAGCCGAACAGGAAGAACTCCCACAGAAATCCATTGAATCCACTCGAAGGAACATGTGCTTCGAGCCGTAGGCGGATCTCGTGAAATCGCGTTTTCGTGGAGCTAATCATTCACCAGATGCACCTGGCCTTCACTCTACAACGGTGCAGCCTGGGCTCGCGGCAAAAATGCTCGCATCACCAGCGAAAGCCCCAGCGATACCAGCACACCCTGCAGGATCAGCATCGAGTTGTAGCGCCAGCCCAGAGCAACGAAGGACACAAAGACTCCCCACATGTAGACCTCGCTCGCGAACGCTAACCCCCAGGCCGGCTTTACCCCGGTATCAGGAATGCGCGGTTTGAACGCGGGCAGCAATCGTGGAACACGGCCGACATATTCGCGGTACGGTTCGCCCAGCCTCGCGCTTAAAAACGCCTCTTCCCCCAGCGCCAGACGCAGATCGAACAGGACGATCAGAATCAGCGCCACAAGCGCACCGCTAGGCGGCATCAACAGTCCCAACGCTACCGTGTGCAGCATAATCCCGAGATACAGCGGATTGCGCGTCCGCCGATAAGGGCCGGAGGTCACCATGTTGTGTCCGTGCATCGTTGCTGAATACACCACCGGCGCCCCAAGATACGCTGATGCCCACGTGCGCCAGAACGCTCCCGCAAACGCAAACAGGATTCCCAGTCCAAGGATTAGCTGAGTCGCAGCACTGAAGCTCAGCCAGCCGCTGCGCGCGAGCCACGAAGCCAGATACTGCCACGTGCGGATCGAATCCAGATGAAGCCACCGGTCCCATGGAGCACTAAAGCCCAACACATAAATCACAGCATGAAAGACGAGGCGAAGACGAAACTCGAGAGCAGTGGCTTTCATAGGGTCCAATATGTAACAGATTAGGGAACAAATATTTCAGGCGATCTGAAGACAGCTTACGGTACTGGAACTTGTAAAGTTCCAGACTCCGGGTAGGACTGCAATCCAAAGTCTCATTCCAGAAAAAGATTCGAGATCTCCGGGCCTAGCTTTGTCCACCTAGCGTCTCCAGCAGAGCATCAAAGTCCTCCAGCCCCGAGTACTCGATAATCACCCGTCCCTTGCCCTTCTTGTCTTCGATCCTTACCTTCAGTCCCAGCGATCTTCGCAGCCGGTCCTCGGCCTCGCGGACGTTCGGGTCTTCCGTCTGAGCCTCCGCCGGCTTCTGCTTCTTCTCTTTGCCCTCGGGGTTGATCAACCCCTGAACATAGTTCTCCGTCTGCCGCACCGACAAAGACAGCGCCATAACCTTCTGTGCCGCCGAGGTAATCGCCTCCGGAGCATCCAGCGCCAGCAACGAACGAGCGTGCCCAAAGGTGAGCTCTCCCGTCTCCACCTTCGCCTGCACACCATCCGGCAGCCGCAGCAGCCGCAGGAAGTTCGCCACCGAGGCGCGGTCCTTGCCCGTCCGCGTCGCCATCTGTTCCTGCGTCAGCTTGAACTCCTGGCTCAGCCGCTGAAACGCCCGCGCCTGCTCCATCGGATTCAGGTCCGTCCGCTGCAGGTTCTCGACGATCGTCATCTCCAGAACCTGCTCGTCGGCAACCTGCCGCACAATTCCCGGAATCGTCGCCTTTCCTGCCCGGCGCGAAGCCAGCCATCGCCGCTCTCCCGTAATCAACTGATAACGCATGGGGTTATGGCCAGGACCTTGGGTAGGCGTCGGAGCAATTGGTCGGACCAATATCGGCTGCACCACGCCCGTCGCCACAATCGACTGCGCCAGCTCGTCAAGCAGACCCTCATCGAAGTGCTTCCGCGTCTGCCACGGATTCCTCTCAATGTGGTCCAGCGGAATCTCCAGCGGCCTCCCCGTGGGTTCGGGAGGAGCCGCTGCCGCGGTAACGGACGGAACGGTCGCGGGCGCCGCAGCAGGACGTTGCGGAAGAAGGGACTCCAGCCCCTTGCCCAGAGCACGGCGTTTTGAATCGGGCGATATCGTTGGCATAGATCAACTTTCCAGGTGCTTCAAAATACAGACATGGGTTGAGGTGTATGGGTGCTCCATTCATGTGGAGCCTGAGTGAGAGATTCGAGCGAAGCTCGAACCGTCTTTCTCCATCCCCTCCTCAATCACACTTTCTTGAATCAATGACTTTCTACCAAAAGATCAGCGGAGGCATCACGACCTCCAGAACCGGGACTTCTTCTCCGGCTTTTGGAACGACTTCAACGAGCTGGCCGCCGCCGCCGCGGCAGCCTTGCGCCGCTTCACCTCGGGGCTCTCCATGTTGTTGCGGCTCAGCAGCTCCAGCGCCAGCTCGCGATACGTCTCGGCTCCCTTCGAGCGGGCATCGTACAGCGCTACCGGCTTTCCGTGGCTCGGAGCCTCGGCCAAACGCACATTCCGCGGGATCGACGTCTTCAGAAGCTTGTCGTTGAAAAATGTCTTCAGGTTCTCCGTCACCTGCATGGCGAGGTTTGTGCGGTCGTCATACATCGTCAGCAGAACCCCTTCGAGCGACAGGCTGGAGTTGAAGCTCCCAGTTACCCTGTCCAGTGTCGACATCAGCTCCGAAATTCCTTCCAGCGCGAAGTACTCGGCCTGCATGGGGACCAGCAGCCCATCGGCGGCCACCAGTGCATTCAGCGTCAGCAGGTCCAGAGCCGGCGGACAATCCAGAAGGATGAAGGCGAACTGCGACCGCACCGGCTCAATCGCCTCGCGGAGTCTGTACTCCCGGCGCTCAGCCGAGATCAGCTCGATCGTCGCCCCCACCAGGTTCTTGCTCGAAGGCACCAGCTTCAGATTCTCGATCTCGGTCGCGAGTATGGTCTCGGCTATCGTTGCGTCGCCCAACAGAAGATCGTAGGTGCTGTTGCGGTGCTCGTCGTCATCTCCCAGGCGCGCCACCCCCAACCCGCCCGAGGAGTTTGCCTGCGGATCGCAGTCAATCAACAGTGTAGGAATCCCCTCCAACGCGAAGGAAGCGGCCAGATTGATGGCGGTCGTGGTCTTTCCCACGCCACCTTTCTGGTTCACGATGGCAATGACGCGCGAGCGTGGAACAGCAGAGTCGGGGGTTGTGGCCTTTGTCTCCTCTTTTTTCTCCGGTTTTTTATCGGGGGCCGGTTTCACCGGAGGATCTTCAACGGAGGCAGCCTTCGAGGTCGTGGGAGTAGGGTTGGAAGAGCTCATCGCAATAAAAGAAAGGTTAGCGGTACAGGCCATAGAAGAGCAATCCTCTCGACCCTGTGAAGAACTCCCACGGCCTGTGGAGATCATGTGGAACTCGTGAAAGTAACGGCAAATGGAGGAGTTTTCCCGGGTCGAATGTGGAAATCTTTGTTCCACGTGGAACACTTTCGTACCCTGAAACGCCTTAAA
>DATHJA010000375.1:0-3153 GCA_035316475.1 Edaphobacter sp.
CGTGGTGGTGGACGGCGAGATTCTGATCCCGCAGGGCGCTCAGTTTGAAGGCAAGGTAGTACAGGCCAACAGTGTGGGTTGGGGGTTCAAACATGAGACAGCTTCGCTGACGGTGGAATGGACTAAGGCAACGCTGTCGGATGGACGCGTGCTCACGCTCGATGCGCGTGTCTTCGAGGTGGAGAACGCGCAGGAGAAGGTGACCGATAAGGGCAAGATTCAGGGAATCCGCTCGACGGGAACGATTGGAAGCTCGGTAGAGAACGGCGTGTTGTCGTTTGCAGGCGTCGATCCTGTAGCGTATGTCTTCGCGTCGGCGTCGGGGCCGGCCGTGCTGGGCGTCGCTGAGTCGGAGATTCTGTATCCGGGCGGCACGGAGCTGATTCTGGAGAACACCAAGCCGTTGATTACCTCGACGATATATCCGCCTACGGTGTTGCCGATGGAGCACGATGCCGGGGGGCAGGAGCAGTTGCAGGCGTTTGTGAAGAAGCTGCCGTTCCGGACGCGGACGAAGGGATCGAACAAGGTCTCCGACATTACGAACCTTGTGTTCATTGGGTCACCTGCAGGACTGCAACGCGCCTTCGTCGCGGCGGGCTGGTTGCACACGGACGACCTCTACGCAGGCTCGACCTTTCGCACGGTAAAGACGCTGACGGGCAACCAGACCTACACACAGGCTCCGATGTCGGTGCTGCTGCTGGACGAGCGTCCTCCTCTTTTCACGCTCAGCAAGACGACGAATACGTTCGCATCGCGGCATCATCTGCGAGTGTTTCCGACGGAGGAGAGCTACGACGGCCAGACGGTGCTGACGTCTTCGTCGACACAGGATATCGGCATTGCGTTTTCGAGGAAGCAGAAGACCTTCATTCACGTGATCGACCAGCATATCGACAACGAGCGCTCGAAGGTGGTCAACGACCTGATGTTTACAGGCTGCGTGGAGAGCCTGGACATGGTGGAGCGTCCATGGATTCCACACGATGGGTACAACTCCACCGGTGACCGGCTGCTGACAGATGGCGAGGCCGCGGTGCTGAAGATCAGCAACTGCGACAACCCTAGGACGACTCCGGATACGCCTGCTCCTCCGCCGAATCGTGTGGAGCGCTCGACGCGCAATACTTCGTTGATCATCCGCAACAGCCTGTATCGCGGCAATCTTGTCTATCAGGGGATCGCGGGCGGGTTCAAGGTGCACGACTTTCTGAAGAGCTCGAGCGAGCTTCCGCCGGATACAGGAGCGTGGCGCAAGACAGATGCCTCGGGCTCGGATTACAAGGGCTATGGCAGCAATCCTGGTTTACAACACAGAGCCCCGGGCGACCGGAATATGACTCTGGCTCCGGAGGACCTGACCGCGATTGCAAAGGCGAAGGAGAGCCACAAGTGGGATCCTCCACGATACGAGTTCGCGCTGCAGGGAGGCTATATGCACATGCGCGAGAGCTATCTTTCGGCAGTGGGCGTTCTTGAGACATCCTCCGATCCAAATAAAGATACGTACTTCCTCTTCCTTGCCGATGATGTAGGGGACGGCTGGGCGGCGGGTGGCTCAGTGACGGTGAACAGCTGGAAACACTTCTCCAACGAGTTTTCCTACTTCCGTCAGCAGGTGAAGTATCGCCTTGCCAGCGCCGACGTCACTATTCCTCCGAATACCGATGTGGTCATCGGCGATGAAGATCTGGATATCGAGCCCGTCGGCCTGGTGACGCGGCAGTTTGAGTACAACCTGCTGATTCATGCGACACGGCCGACCTCACGCTGGCGTCCGTATGCGGCGGTGGGACCTGTATTGCAACTTATCGCGTTGAATGGAGCTCCGCTGAAGAAGCCCGCAGGCGTGTATACGCTGGGCCTGAAGAACATTGGATTGTTCAAGGCTGCCTTCGACTTCGGCAACACGCCACCGCTCGATGGCGGCGGCATCTTCCGCATCGGGATGCAGTACGGCGCAGGCATAAAGTACAGAGTGACGCCACGCATGATGCTGCGCGCGGACTTCCGCGAGACGTGGACGAAGAATCCAGACATCATCGCGAACTCCTACGAGGACTATGATTCTCACGATCTCGACGAGACCTACGACACGACGATCATTCGTATAGGACCGGAGAAGAAGTTCCTGCAGGATCGCTTCACGGTGGGAGTGGCGTTTACGTTCTAGAACCGGTCTCATATATTGACTTTTGTGGCGTCCGATCATCCTGGAACCCGCTTCATCGGCGGGTTCCACATGTGCCAGACTGACATTCCGGTTGTTTATGAGACCGGTTCTAGTCGGCCATGCCGGGATCCGGGGTATTGATTCCGAGCGCGGTGGCGAGCGCGTTGAGGTGGTCCTGTTCGTCGCGAATGATCTCGCGGAGATCTTCGCTGAGGGCGAACTCGTTAAGCTCATCGGCCTGTTTGATCCGGCGACGATAGTTGCGAATGGTCTCCTTCTCGTTTTCGAGGTCGAAGCGCAACATATCTTCGGCATTGTCGGAGGTCTTCACATTCTTCGGCTGGGTGGCCGGCATGCCGCCGAGCAGATCGACCCAGTAGCTGAGCTTGAGGGCGTGAGCCAGCTCTTCACCTGCGTGAACCTGAAGCTCAGCTGCAATGTTCATGTACTGCGCGCCCTTGAGGACCTGCGAGTAAGTTACGTAGGCGATGATGGCCTGGTATTCGCGCTCGAGGTCTTCATTGAGCAGGTCGATCAGTTTTTCGCGGGTAATGGAAGCCGTTGGTCCTGCGGTCTTTGGCATCGTTCCTCTCTTCTCACCCCGATGGATCGGGTCATCCCTTGTGATGCAGAAAGATCGGAGGACGTTCTCCGGGTTTATGAATTGCCGATTATTCCGCAGAGGCGGGATAGTCGGTATAGCCGTGCGGGCCGGGAGCGTAGAAGGTGTTGGGCTCGGGGCGGTTGAGCGGAGTGTTACGGCGGAAGCGGCTGACCAGGTCGGGGTTGGCGATAAAGAGTTTGCCGTAGGCGACCGCGTCCGCTTTTCCTTCGTCGAGGAGCTGTTGACCCACTTGCTGATCGATCGCTTCGTTGGCGACAAAGACTCCGCCGAAGAGCTGCTTCAACTGGGGACCGATGCTGTCAGGACCGACGTGTTCGCGTGCGGCGATGAAGGCGATTTTGCGCTTGCCCAG
>DATHJA010000376.1:0-7883 GCA_035316475.1 Edaphobacter sp.
TCTCAGATCCAGATGCCGGATGAGAAACGGCCTCTGCTGGTACCGGTGAGCCATGCGGAGTATGAGTGGGAGATTCGCGGACCGAAGATCAATGCGAATGTGAGCTGGTACTTCGGCATTGATGGCAAGAGCGAGTTTCGCACGATGGATACGTTGGACCAGACGTGGGTGCTGGGCCGCCACGCGCATACTTATACGGGCAAGGATGCGGTTGAGGTAACTCGACTGGTGGGCAGGATGGTGCTGGCGTTTATGCATCAGCATCTGCGCCGACCCGGTCTTCCCTTCGGTGGTTACTATCCGCTTGGCGTCTGCCAGGACGGTGTCGCGGCCATTGAGAGGAAGATGACTGGCAAGGACACGCTGTTTCCCAACACGGCTGATGTCGCCCTCTTCGACGATCCTCGTGATGCAGAAGTGAACGCTATGATGGCCGCGATTCCGAAGGACTATGATGGCGGCTTGCCCGAGCCGGAGCGCATCTTTGGTTCGATACCGACGGACGATTTCAGCAAGATCACGATTCCAGGACTCGCCGACGATCTTGCGCGCGTGAAGACGGTGTGGGAGAGCGGCTCGCTGGAACGAACGACGTCGTGGTTTCAGAGAATGAAGCTGCGCGTGCTTACATGCGTAACGGCCGGCATTGCGATGCTAGTGATCTGGTGGCGACGCAAACGCGGGCATCCGACTCATTAAGCCTCCACTTCGATGCAACTTATGCGGCACTACAGCCCCTCTGAATACGAGGAGGATAGTTATGGCAACCAAGAAGGCAAGCAAGAAAGCCGCGAAGAAGTCATCGGTAAAGAAGACGAGTAGGAAGACTGCGACGAAGAAGTCGGCTTCGAAGAAGACCTCCGCGAAGAAGTCGACACGCAAGTACAGCCCATCGGCAAGCAAGGATGTCGAGCGCGAGATGCGCGCGATGAAAGAGGGCAAGCTGAGAAGCGGACGCAGCGGCAAGAAGGTGACAAGCCGCAAGCAGGCGATCGCGATCGGGCTTTCGGAGGCGCGTAAGGAAGGAAAGAAGGTTCCACCGCCCAAAAGTTAGTCCTAAATGACAGCGACCGCATATTATCTGCTCGACGGAAAGCCGGAGCTGATTGAACGGCTTCCTGAAGGGTAATCGCAGACCGGGCTTATTTCTTGTCGGATGCGGCCGCAGGTGCGGGAGTGGAGGTCGCGGGCGCAGCCGCTGGGGTTGTGTTTGTGCCTGCAGCAGGCGAGCTGGAACCGGATGAGTCACTGCTCTTCGTCTCAGAAGATTTCGGTTTCGCATTGCCGTAGCCATCGGCATACCATCCGCCGCCTTTGAAGGCCACTGCGGGAGCCGATAGAACGCGCTCAAGGTGTCCGCTGCAGTGTGGGCAGACGGTGATCTCCGGATCGGAGAACTTCTGGATCTTCTCCGTTCGTTCGTGGCATTCGGTGCATTCGTATTCGTAGAGCGGCATAACGTTCGGGTCGTTTCTGGCTGGACTTCGGGCAGCAGCCTTAAAGCTTGTCGCGCCCGCTTAACTTGATTCTAATTCAGACAATAAAAAAAGGCCCCGCATCCTGCGATTCAGGGCCCTTTTGAGCTTGCGGGTTACAGCTTGCCCAGTTCGATGAGGCGAACGCTTGCGATGGCCTCCACTTTTCGCAATGCCTCGACGGCAGCGTTGGCTGTCGAGGCATTGGGGACATCGATCTGAACGACTGCCAGCGCCTGTCCTTGCGGAACACGCTGTGCCTTCGCTTCGCGTGCCGGATCGTGTGCGCGACCCAGGGCGAAATTAGCGATGTTGACGGAGTTGTCGCCGAGGATGGTACCGATGCGTCCGATCACTCCAGGTACATCGTGGTTGCGGATGGCAACCAGCGTCCCGGTGAGCGGTGCCTCGATGTCGATGCCGTCGTAGGTAAGCAGTCGCGGCGAGGTGCCGTGCAGCACGGTAGCCGAGGCCGAGGCGTCACCTTCCGAAGAATGCAGAACGAGCTTCAGCACAGAGCCTGCACCGCCTGTGGTGAACTCCTTCTTATCCTCCTGCACGCGGATGCCGCGCTCTTCGGCGATCGCCGCCGCGTTGATGCGGTTTGCCGTGCTGCGCGCCTCCCCATTGCCTTCGGAGCCGGCGAAGATGCCGGCAAGCGCGGCGTTGCGGACGAGGTCGGTCTTGCCTGCAGCCAGCCGGCCCGTATAGCTGATCTGGATGTTCTCGAGGTTGCCCGGGGTGGCATGGGAGAGGAAGTGTCCCAGTCGCTCGGCCATATCGATGTACGGGGCGACCTCGGTGTACTCCTCGTGCGAGAGCGAAGGCAGGTTGACGGCGTTCTGGACGACGCCGAGCTTGAGGTAATCGCGCACCTGGCGTGCAAGCTGGATGCCGATGGCCTCCTGGGCCTCATCGGTGGAACCGGCGATGTGCGGGGAGAGGATGACGTTGTCGAGTGCGAAGAAGGGAGAGTCCTTGAGCGGCTCCTGATGGAAGACGTCGAGGGCTGCTCCAGCGACGTGGCCGGATTTCAAGGCATCGGCCAAAGCTTGCTCGACGATCAGCTCACCGCGGGCGCAGTTGATGATGCGTACGCCTTTCTTCATGATGGCCAGCGAGGTGGCGTTGATGAGGCCCTCGGTCTGGGCGGTAAGGCCGACGTGCAACGTGAGGTAGTCGGAGCGGCGGAAGATCTTGTCGATAGGGACGAGGGTGACATCGTTTTCGCGGGCGATGACCGGAGCGATGAAGGGATCGTAGCCGATCAGCTCCATGCCGAAGGCGCGGGCGCGGCGGGCAACCTCGAGGCCGATGCGACCCAGGCCGACGATGCCCAGTGTCTTGCCGCGAAGCTCGCGGCCCTGCAGGGTCTTCTTCTCCCATTTGCCGTCGTGCATGGTGGAGTTGGCGCGGGGAATGGCGCGAGCGAGCGAGACCATGAAGCCGAGGGTCAGCTCGGCAACGGCGATGGCGTTGGCTCCGGGGGTGTTCATGACGACGATGCCTCGACGAGTGGCGGCGTCGGTGTCGATGTTGTCGACGCCTACACCGGCACGGCCGATGACGCGGAGTTTCGGGGCAGACTCGAGTAGTTTGGCGTCGGCCTGGACGGCAGAGCGGACGACGAGGGCATCGGCGTCCGCAAGCTCGGCCGGAAGCCCGTTCTTGATCTGATCGGCGGTGACGACCTGCCAGCCGGGTTCCTGTTGGAAGACGGCAAGGGTTGCAGGGGAGACTTTTTCAGCGATGACGATCTTCATTGTGTCCTTTGCACGTGTTTGAAAGGCGTTACATCTATCTTCTCAAATCGGCGGAAAATGCGCCTTGGCCGTTCCGGGAGGAGCAGCATGGATGGGCGATGGTCGATTATTTGGGCTGGCGTCGGCTGATGCCGAGGTCTTCGACGACATCCGGGTCGTAGTTTTTCAATTCCTCGAGTAGACCCTTGTCTGAGAGATCGAGAGGTCTTGAGTTCTCCCAGTCATGCTCAAGCGTCTTGCGGATACGTTTGATGATGTGATCGTCATCCACCTCGATGGCGAGTTCACGGCGGCTGTCGAAGCTGCCCGGCGCAATATTGATGGAGCCGATGATGGCGCGTGCATCGTCGGCGAACATCAGTTTGGCGTGCAGCTTGATGTGCTTCAACTTATGGATCGGCACGCCGAGATCCTCAAGAATGCGCAGGCCGCTGACACCTTCAACGAGCTTTTCCTTTTTAAGTTTGTGCGGAGGGCGCGCCATCACCCGGATCTTGACGCCACGGGCGTGAGCACGAACAAGATGTTCGATGATGACCGGATCCTGGTAACGCTCATTTTGCAGCCACAACGTATGTTTGGCGCGGTCAATGAATTCGCACATACGCTGGCGGCCATTCCCGATACACCAGATCAGGTGTGAGTGCTCGCCCGAAGTGAACTCCGTGCGCTCCCAGTCCGCATCGAAGCCCTGCATCACCTCAGCCACCTCATGTTTATGGCTGGTGACGACTGCGTAGTCGCGTGTCTCGGTCAGGTTACGAGGCTCCCAGTTCAGCGACTCGATATAGGCGGTTGCATCGTCGATGACCATTGACTTCTCGTGGGTGACATCGAAAGAGGGATTGCTATCGATGACGTTGACGCCGGCTTCCTTTAGCTTCTCGCGGACCTCGGCGTTTTCCTTTTCACCGTCACGACGCTCGGGATTGAGCATTACGCGGACGTTGACTCCGCGCTTGTGGGCGGTGATTACGGCGTTGAGTAGCGTGGGATCGGAGAAGACGAACATCTTCACGCGCAACGACGACTTCGCGCTGTTGATAGCGTCGATAAAGGGTTGGGCCGAGTCGTCGGGCAAAACGATAAGCGACCGTGACATGGGAATCCTTCGTAACGGATCTGCGGCATTTTGGCCTTTGCGCCGCGCGAAACCATTCTACGAGATGGCTCAAGCCGTGGATGTTTTTTCGCCGGTATCGAACTGCGTGCGATACAGATCGGCGTAAATACCGTTCTTTTCGAGTAGCTGCTGGTGTGAACCGTTTTCGGCCACTACACCCCCGGCAATCACGATGATCTGGTCAGCATCTCGAATCGTGGTCAGTCGATGGGCGATGGCGATAACCGTTCGTCCCTTCATCAGGGTTTCCAAAGCATCGATTACCAGCTTCTCGGACTCCGAATCGAGTGCCGCCGTAGGCTCGTCCAGGAGCAGGATAGGACTGTTGCGTACCATGACACGGGCGATCCCGATGCGCTGACGCTGGCCGCCGGAGAGGGTGGAACCGCGCTCACCCACCAATGTTTCGTACCCCAGGGGCATGCGGGCAATGAACTCGTCGGCGTTGGCAAGCTTTGCGGCAGCGATGATCTCGTCTCTGGTGGCATGCGGATTTCCGAAGGCGATGTTCTCAAGAATGGTGCCATGAAAGAGAACCGTGTCCTGCAGCACATAACCAATCTGATCGCGAAGAGGCTTGATACGGTAGTCGCGCACATCGACACCATCGACCATCACACTGCCAGCGGTGACGTCGTAGAAGCGCGGAATCAAGCTGACGACGGTCGATTTGCCTGCACCTGTAGGACCAACAATACCGACAAACTCACCCGGAGCGATGTGGAAACTTACATCAGTCAAAATGGGTGTTTCTTTGTCATAGCCAAAGGCGACATCACGCAGCTCGATCTCTCCCTTGAGAGCCGCAGGCTCGAGGGCATCCGGTTTCTCCGGAATTACGGCATCGGTATCGAGGATCCCGCGGACACGTTCGACTCCGACCGTAACTTGCGCGATGGCATTGGTAGTGGTCGCAAGGTCCTTCACTGGCTTGAAGAAGCGGCTGAGATACGCAAGATAGACTGTGAGCGATCCGACTGTCATTGCTCCCGTCAGAATCAGCGCAGCTCCGCGCCATAGCACGATGGCTGTGCAGAGGGCGACCACAACGGTTACTACAGGAGAGAGCAGGGCCTTCACGCTGCGGGCCTTCAGGGCCGCCGCTACCGTGGCCTGGCTGACGGATTTCAGCATCTCCTCCTCAGCGCCCTCTTGTCCGAAAGCCTTTACTACCTGCATCGACTCAAGCCCTTGCTGTACTACAGCTACGATGGCACTCTGCTGCTTGCGTACTTCGCGGGTTGCCGCCTTCACGGCTTTTTTGAAGCGCGAGACGAACAACAACAGAAATGGCGTTACCGCGACAGCGATCAGCGTGAAGTCCCAATTGAGCCAGAACATCAACACCAGCATGCTGAAGATCGTGAGGATGTCGACGAGGATATCGAGCGTCGAAGACGATGCGAAACCCTGAATTGTGGAGATGTCCGCGGTCAGGGTCGAGAGGATTGGCCCGGTCTGATGTGTGTCGTAGTAGCTAAGCGAAAGCCTCTGCAGGTGGTTGTACATGCGCATGCGCAGATCATGGGCAACCCACTGGCCCGCGCTCTCCGTGTAGTAGTTTTCGATGTAGGAAGCCAACGCGCTGAGCGCAGAGATTGCCACGTACAGCCCAGCGGCGATCAGCGCGATATGCAGTCGATTGCCGTGCTCCAATAGCGGATGCAGCAGATCGTGCATCCACGGAGCCATCTTTTTATCGCTGACCACATTGTCGAGGATGATCTTCAGAGGCCATGGCGCGGCAAGGCTCATCAGCGTCTCCACGAGCATCGCCATCAGAATGATGGCGAGGGTTCCGCGATATGGCCGGATTAAACCACCGATAAAACGCAGCATGCAGGCACCAAGTGAGTGTCCGCATCGTAGCGGAAGCGCCGCCTCAAGAGAAGCGATATTATGAGCGCTCGGCCGTCAATCTATAGGAAAGAATGAGGGATGAAGGAGCTTAGATTGTCGGTGATGAGTCCGGAGGATTCGCGGATGCCCAGGCCGCAACACTGCTGGTCGATCATCCAGAGCCCGAGGACGGGATGGCGGCTGGCACCGGGCTGAAGATTGTCCGGGAATGCCGCTACAGGAGCGAGAGCCTGCAGGATAGCTGGGCCGTTATAGGGGCCCTCGGTTGAAGCGACGGTAATCCCATCGCGCACTAGGGTGATGTTTGATCCCTCGCGGGAGTGCAAGGGCTTGCGGACATAGCTGCGAAGTGCAGAGGAACAGCACTCGATGTGGGACTCGAGCAGAAGTTCATGGTTGGGGAAGAGCTCCCACAGGATGGGAAGGATGCCTTTGTTGGAGAGCAGCATCTTCCAGATGGGCTCGATCCAGCGCATGGCGGTGTAGGTGTCGAGGGCGGCTGGGCCGAACTCTTCGGCCAGCATCATCTCCCACGGATAGAGCTTGAAGATGGAGAAGATCTGCTGCTCGTCGAGATCGACGAAGGCCTGGCGCTGCTCGTTCCAGCCGATCTCCTCTATGAAGATCGGCAGCGTCGGCAGGCCTGCCTGCTGCGCTGTATCGCGCAGGTAAGCGAGCGTGAGCTGGTCTTCCGGGTTGTCGAGCCCGGCGAAGTAGACGGGCTTCGAAAGGTATGGGGCGATATCCCGCCACTTGGCGATCAGCCGCTCATGGATGGAATTGAACTGATCGGCGTTAGGGAACTGCTCTTCCAGCCATGACCATTGGATAACAGCGGCCTCAATCAGCGAAGTCGGGGTATCGGCGTTGTACTCAAGCAGCTTCGGCGGCCCGGATCCGTCGTAAGCTACGTCGAAGCGACCGTAGAGTGCCGGTGGTTCGTTCTGCCAGGCCCACTCGATGGCAGGAATGGCTGCGGCAGGGATTGCGAGTTCCTCATATCTCTTTTTATCGATGATGTGTTGGGCGGCTTCGAGGCACATCTGCTGCAGCGTCGATCCCGCCGCCTCGAGCGTATCGATCTCCGCGGCGGTGAACTCGTAGAAGGCGGACTCGTCCCAGTAGGGACGGTCCATTTCTTCTCCTTCGGGGGTATGGAAGAGGAGCCCTGCGGAGGTGACCTTCTGCTGCCAATCATCGCGTGGACTTATAGGAATGCGTCGCATTATTCTCCTGCTCCGTGGCCCGCTGACCCAGCTCCGCGGCCAGCCGACATAGACCGGCCAAATCCCCCGCGGGTAGTAACGCCTGAGCGGGTGGCGTAACTGTGACCTACTGCAGGAGCAGAGCTGCCGCCGCCCACCACCGTACCCAGGCCATAACCGCCCCAGCCTCCGTAGTAGAAGTGATACATCGGATGGTAGGGAACGTAGCCGCCTCCACCCAGATTCTGGTACTGCTGGTTGTTTGCGGGGAGATTCGCGCACAGGCTATCGTCCACCACGCGATTGTTTTCGTCCACGCAGCGCTGCATCTCAGGTTTACGGCAACCTGTGGCCATGGAGAGAGCGACCGAGGCGAGTAGCGGTGCAGTCACTTTGGCCGAGCGAATCATGGACGCCTCTTCCGCCCTTCCCATGCGAACAGGAGCAGGGCTGCGAT
>DATHJA010000377.1:0-4478 GCA_035316475.1 Edaphobacter sp.
ACTCCAGCTTCAAGATAGCTCGTATATCGAACGCAACATTTCTTCAACTTCAGTGTTGAAGACTTGAGCCTTGCTTATTCGGAGTCTTTGACTCTGCTGGTCTCCCGCAGCGCAGTAAGCTGCGGATGAAGAAGCTTTGCCGTGAGCGAGCGAGTAAGCGCCTCTACGGCCTCTCGTTGCTCAGGCGTCAAGCCAGCGAGTCGCTTAGCCGAGCGCGCAAGCTCCGATTCGCGAATAGCCTCCGCGCTCTGCTGAAGTGCAACGATCGCCGGAACCGCCCCACGCGATTGCACCCGTTGCTGATACTTCTCGACCTCCAGGCTGACGATCGTCTCCGCCGCCTCGGCCTCCCGGCTCCGGTCTGCGAGGTTAGCGGTGGCAACCTGCTGTAGATCATCGATATCGTAGACGAAGCAGCCCTCCACCTCGTTCATCCGCGGATCGACATCGCGCGGGACAGCAATATCGATAAAGAACATCGGCCGGTTCCGGCGGCTCTGCAAAAAATGCTGGCCATGCGAACGGCCAAAGAGCTTCTGCGGAGCTCCCGTCGAGGTGATGACGATATCGGCGCGCGCCGCCTGGTCATAAAGACTGTCGAAGGCGATCACCTGTCCCCCGAACTGAGCCGCGATCTTCTCCGCCCGTTCCAGCGTGCGGTTCGCGACCAGAATATTCGCCGCTCCCTGCTGGATCAGGTGCCGCGCCGCAAGCTCCGACATCTTCCCCGCGCCCACCAGAAGGACTGTCTTGCCCTCGAGCGATCCAAAGATCTTGCGGGCCAAATCGACCGCAACTGAGGCGATCGACACCGAGCTCGACCCGATCTGCGTCTCCGAGCGTACCTTCTTGGCCACCGTGAACGCCCGCTGAATCAACGTGTCGAGCGAGCCGTTGACCGCGCCCACCTCGCGAGCGATCGTGTATGACTCCTTGACCTGACCAAGAATCTGCGGCTCACCGACCACCATCGAATCCAGCGAGCTCGCCACCCGAAACAGATGTCGAATCGCCTCGCCCTCTCGATACTCGTAAAGGTGAGGTGTGAGCGAAGAAGGAGTAACGGCAAAGTACTCCTGCAAAAAACTCAGCAGGTTTCCTCCGGGTGTTGCGCCATCCTCCTGAAGGGTCAGCAGCTCCACCCGATTGCAGGTCGAAAGGATCAGTCCCTCCCGGATTCCCGGTTGATGCACCAGCGTTCGGGTTGCATCGGCCAGGCGTCCCGCAGGAATAGCCAGCCGTTCGCGGACCTCAATTGGAGCCGTCGTGTGGTTGATGCCGATCAGCACGAGTTGGGGATTGCGGCTCATGGTGTCGTAAACCTGTGGACCACGGAAAACTGGTTCGCCGACCAGACGGCCAGCACCACCAGAAAGACAAATCCCGAGAGATAAATGGCGCGGCGTCCCCGCAGGCCGGAATGTCTTCGGATATAGATCATGCCAATGTAGGCCAGCCACATCGCAAACGAGAGCAGTACCTTCGGGTCGAGAAAATACGATGGCCCAATCGTCTGCTGCGCGATCAGCGACCCAATTAGAAGCCCCGCCGTCATGCAGGGCAGGCCGAACAGCAGCGACCGCAGAGCGATCTGGTCCGTCGTCTCCAGCGGCGGCAGCCACGTCGCCTTCGGCGAGGCATGCTTCGACTTAAGAGAGCGTTCCTGGATCAAATAGAGCACAGAGGCCAGAAGCGACAGCAGCAGGGCCGCGTACGCTGCCAGCAGCAGCGCAATGTGCAGGAAGATCCATCCCGTATGGAACTGGGGAAACGGAGTCGACTCCTGCCCTGGCCGGAACGCCGGGACCAGCCCCAGCAAAAACGCCACCGGCAACACGAAGACGCCCAACGATACCGTGCGATAGCGCCAATAGACGATTAGAAAAGCCGCTACCAGCAACAGGCCCAGCATGGCCTGGGTCTCGTGCGTATCCACTGGCAGGCGATGATGGGCGGCGTTCAGCATCTCTGCCAGCGAGACGAAGTGAAACAGCAGGCCGCAGATCGCCGCCGGAATCGCAATCCTGTTCCACTTTGGCCGATCGTAGAGCGCAACCGGCAGCACCGCTAGTGCGGCGACACCGTAAAGAAGAACTGCGACCCTGAGCCAGAGGAGTGACATGAATACGTTCGCCGGCAAGCACGTGCCGAATCTTCAGTATACCGGGTGTGGAAAGGTTCCGCAGGCCAGGGTGCGGTATTCTGGCCACTCTGAGCATGACACAGGAATCATCACAGGCACTCAGTGGAGATATAGCGACCCTCTCCCCCGCCATGCGGCAGTATCGGGCAGCCAAAGAGGCCCATCCGGATACCCTGCTCTTCTTTCGCATGGGCGACTTCTACGAGCTCTTCTTCGAGGACGCCATCGTCGCCTCCCGCGAGCTTCAGCTCACCCTGACCGCGCGCGACAAAGCGAAAAGTGTCCCCATGTGCGGTGTTCCCTACCATGCCGCCGAGACCTACCTTCAACGGCTGCTCCGTAAAGGCTTCCGCGTCGCCATCTGCGAGCAGATGGAAGACCCGAAACAGGCCAAGGGAGTCGTCCGCCGCGAGGTCACCCGCGTCCTCACCCCCGGCACCGCGCTCGATCCCTCCCTCGGCGCCGAACAGAGCAACTACCTCGCAAGTGTCGCCGTCACCGGCTCGGGAGCAGCCATGACCTCTGGCCTGGCGTTGCTCGATCTCTCGACCGGCGAGTTTCGCGCCACGGAGTTCTCTGGCCCAACAGCCTGGCTTCAGGCCGCCGACGAACTCGGCAGAGTCAAGCCAGTCGAGCTTCTATACGGAACCGGACTGCTCGGCGGAGTCAACCTTGCAGGGGAAGCCATAGAAGAGGGCGGCTTCGACGCCATCCGCACCAAGACAAGCCTCGACGCATGGGTCTTCACCGCCGACCACGCCCTGCCTCTCCTACGCAGCCACTTCCGCCTTCACTCCCTCGACGGCCTCGGCCTGAGCGGGCACGAGACAGCCGCCATCGCCGCCGGTGCCCTGCTCCACTACATGCGCGAGACCAAACAGGGTGGCCTGGAACACGTCGACGGCCTACGCTTCTACGAGCGATCCTCCAGTCTCGAGCTCGACACCGTCAGTGTGCGCAACCTTGAGCTCGTCGAGCCGCTCTTCTCTGGCGAAACCCAGCAGACAACACTTTTCTACACCCTCGACGCCTGCTGCACCCCCATGGGAAAGCGCCTTCTGCGCTCCACGCTGCTGCGGCCATCGAGCGATCTGGCCGAGATCGAGTCCCGCCTCGAAGCTGTGGCCGAGGCCACAGCCGATCTTCGGAGGCGTGAAGCTCTTCGTCAGTCCATGAATGGCCTTCTCGATCTCGAGCGGCTTCTGGGACGTATCGCGCTCGACTCCGCCGGACCCCGCGAGGTCGTCTCGCTCGGCGCGACGCTGCAATGCCTCCCCGGCCTTCTCAACGCAACCAGGCAGTTCAGCGCATCGCGATGGACCACCCTGGCCGGCGGCTTCGACCCCCTCGAAGACCTGCACGAGATGATCGTCAAGACTATCGTCGAAGAGCCGCCGGTCTCTCTAACCGACGGCGGAGTCATCCGCACCGGCATAAACGCCGAACTCGACGAGTTGCGCGAACTCAGCCGCAGCGGACGTCAGGCCCTGGCCGCCATCGAGGAGCGTGAGCGCCAGCGCACCGGAATCAGCTCACTGAAGGTTCGCTTCAACAACGTCTTCGGCTACTACATCGAGGTCACCAAGGCCAACGCCAAGGCCGTCCCCACCGACTACGAGCGCAAACAGACGCTGGTGAACGCCGAACGCTTCACCACGCCCGAGCTCAAGGACTACGAGACGAAGATCCTCACCGCGCAGGAGCGCTCCTCCGAAATTGAGCGAAGAATATTCCAAGAGCTGCGCCGACAGCTTCTCGACGCTGCAACGCGTATGCGCGAAACAGCCCGCCGCGTGGCCGAGATCGACCTTCTCGCCTGCTTCGCACATCTCGCCGCACTGCGCGGATGGGTTCGTCCCACGGTCGAGTCCAGCGGTCTGCTCGAATTCATCGGCGCGCGCCATCCTGTAGTCGAGCGTCGACTCGAGGAGTCCGGCGTAGGAAGGTTTGTGCCTAACTCCGTGCATCTCGATGCCGACACCGGACCATCCATCCTGCTCATCACCGGACCCAATATGGGCGGCAAGAGCACCTATCTGCGGCAGGCCGCGCTTCTGGTCATCATGGCCCAGTGCGGATGCTTCGTCCCCGCCGAACAGATGCGTCTCGGCCTCGTAGACCGCATCTACACGCGCATCGGTGCAAGCGACAATGTCGCGCGTGGCCGCTCCACCTTTATGGTCGAGATGACCGAGACCGCCGCCATCCTGAACTCAGCGACGAACCGTTCGCTGGTCCTGCTGGACGAGATGGGCCGAGGCACGGCCACCTACGACGGGCTCTCGCTCGCCTGGGCGACTGTCGAGTATCTCCACACCCGCATCGGCGCGCGCAC
>DATHJA010000378.1:0-5966 GCA_035316475.1 Edaphobacter sp.
CTATAACCGCGTGCTGGGCAACGGCACCGTCATCGGCATCAACTTCCTGCTCGCGCCACTCGTACCCACCGCAGGAACACCGCAGACGCCAAGCAATCCCTAGCCACAACGCAACGCAGAAACAAAAAGTCCGGCTCAAAACTTTGAGCCGGGCTTTTTAATTTCACAGACCTCGCGTTGCCTTAAAAAGGCGTAACGAAGGGCTGAACTGGAATGGGTATATATGCCGTTAGCGCGTGAAGAGATCTTTGACCTGCTGGACGAAGACGTCGCGTCCCATGTCGCTGATGGCCTCGGTGAGTGGGAGTTCCTTGGGGCAGGCTACGATGCAGTTCTGGGCGAAGCCGCACTCCTGGATTCCACCGTCGCCGGCGAGGGCGCGGAGGCGGTCTTCGGCGAGGACGGCTCCGGCGGGGTCCATGTTGAAGAGCTTGGCCTGTGCGATGGTGGCGGCTCCGACGAAGTTGGTAGAGACGTTGAACTGGGGGCAGACTTCCATGCAGCAGCAGCAGGAGATGCAGTTCGAAAGCGGGTATCGCTGCTCCTGAATTTGCGGGAACTGGCGTGGAGCCGCGCCGAGGTCGTAGGTTCCGTCGATGGGAACCCAGGCTTTGACCGTCTTGAGATTCTCGAAGAGCACGGAACGGTCGACGGCGAGATCGCGGACCACGGGGAATTTGGAGAGCGGTGCGAGCTGGATAGGCTGCTCGAGTTTGTCGACCAGGGCGGAGCAGGCCATGCGGGCCTTGCCGTTGATGAGCATGGCGCAGGAGCCGCAGATCTCCTCGAGGCAGTTGGAGTCGTAGGTGACCGGCGTGGTGGGCTTGCCGGTGACGTCGACGGGGTTGAGCGCGATCTCGCCGAGCAGGGAGGTGATGTTCATGCCGGGGCGATAGGGGATCTCGAACTTCTCGGTGACGACTGGGGCATTGGGGCTGGCCTGACGCTTGATCTCGACTTTGATGGTGGCGGGCATGGTGGTTTTTCCTTGGCTATGCTTTAGCTGGGGGTGACGGCGGGATAGCGGGTCTTGATCCGTCGTGAATGTGCTAGTGCGAGCGATGGCTTTTCTACAACGAACCAGGAGAGGACTGCGCCGATGGCGACAGTCACGAACGTGAGCGCGAGCGCGATCCAGGGGCGGCTGCGATAGAGGCCGGCGGCGACGAAGAGCTGGATGATGGGCCAGTGCAGGACGTAGATGCCGTAGGAGAAGTCTCCCCAGCGCGTGGGGCCTTTGATTACCGGAAGCAGGAGGCAGGCGCTGAGGGTGAGGGTGGCGACTGCAGCGGGACGGAAGACGAACCAGCCGGTGGCTTGGTAAGCAATCCAAAGCAGCACGGCGGCGGCGGTGATCCACTTGCCGTTGGCCTCGAACCAGGCGAGGTGATAGTGGATGAGCGCGCCGATCATGAAGAAGGAGAGCTGGCCGGGAATTTGCAAGGCTAGCGTGTTGTGGTCGGCCATGAGGACGCGGTAGACGATGGAGAGGGCAAAGAGGGTCCAGAGGACGGCGTCGCGATGGAGGCGGCGGCAGAGCCAGACGATGATGGGCACGGCGATGTAGAAGAGGACCTCGGTTTTGATGGTCCAGAGAGCGCCGTTCATGCCGTGCTCGGGATTGTTGGGGAAGACGCCGGGGATGGCGCCGCCGATGAAGTTGAGGAAGGTGAGATTGCCGACGAGGAACTTTCCGACGTGAAACTGGCCGTAGCCGAAGGAGATGAAGAGGCAGAGAGCAGTGGCAAGCCAGTAACCGGGAAGGATGCGGGAGGCGCGCTTGATCCAGTAGTCGCCGAGGGACGTGCAGCGCTCCCAGCTGGCGAAGATGAGGAAGCCGGAGATGGCGAAGAAGCCTTCGACGGCGAGGTGGCCGCTGAAGTAGCGGGGGAGTGAGGCGAAGACTGGAGCTCCACTGATGTAGCCGACATGAAAGAAGATGACGACGGTAGCCAGCAGAAGACGGAGGATGTCGAAGTTGTTCTCTCGCCTCATGAAGAGCCCATCCGCCGGAGGAATTTGTCAGCAAGTGCGGAGGGAGAAGCGAGGTGGACAGAACTTTCCCGGAACCTGGAGGTAGGCGGGCTGGCGACGCAGTCTAGAAGATGCTTCCGGTGTGGCCGGCGTGCTCCTTCTCGAGCGTCACGAGTGAAATGCCCTCTTCCTTGCAGGTGAGGTGTCTTCCGGAGGCTTCGATCTGGTTGATTCTCCTCTTGATGCTCCAGTTGTAGAGAATCACGTAACTCCAGATCGCAACGAAGATTACCGGAAGTGCGATGAAGACGAAATAGTTCGACATCATCTGGGTCATGTCCGGTTAGACGGCGCGCGCGGGTTGGAGGGATAACTGAAGTCATCGAAATTTCTTAGCGCGGCTTTGCCCTCAGGCGCTTTGTGCTGGCCTTCCCATGGAGAAAGGGCAGGAAGTGATAGGTACGGGCGGCAAGAATTGCGACTGCAACTGCGGCAAGAGCTAGCTTTGCGATGTACATGCTGAACTCCTTCAGGCGGTAGCGTCGTAACGGCGCGGTCGCGGCTTGATGTGGCTGATGTCGACTTCCTCGAACTCGAACTTGGGGGCGCCGTCGACGAAGCTGGCTTTGGTGGTCTTGAGGAACTTCTCGTCGTTGCGCTCGGGGAAGTCGGGCTTGTAGTGGGCTCCGCGGGATTCGTCGCGGAGGCGCGCTCCCTGGACGATGACGCGGGCGAGCTCGAGCATGTTGTAGAGCTGGCGGGCGAAGGCGAAGCTGGTGTTGGCCCACTCGCTCTTGTCGCTGAGATTGATATTGCGGTAGCGCTGCTGGAGCTCGACGATCTTGGCGTCGGCCTCGTCGAGTCCGGCGTTGTAGCGGATGATGGTGGCGTGCTTGGTCATGGTCTCGCCGAGCTCGCGCCAGATCTTGAAGGGGTTTTCAGTGCCGGGATTGTTGAGGAGGATGTTGTTGTACTCCTTCTGGCGCTGGAGCTCGGCGGCGTGGCCTCCGTCGCCCTCTTGAGCAGGCAATGATTTGGCATATTGCAGGGCCTGCGGGCCGGCGACGAAGCCTCCGTAGATGCAGGAGAGCAACGAGTTGGCTCCGAGACGGTTGGCGCCGTGGATGGAGTAGTCGGCCTCGCCGGCGGCAAAGACTCCGGGGATGTTGGTCTGCTGGTTGAAGTCCACCCAGAGTCCGCCCATTGTGTAGTGCATGCCGGGGAAGATCTTCATGGGGACCTTGCGGGGGTCGTCGCCGACGAACTTCTCGTAGATCTCGAGGATGCCTTCGAGCTTGTGCTGGCGTTCGGGCGAGAGGTGGGAGACGTCGAGGTAGACCTGGGGCTGGCCGTCGATGCCCATGCCGTGCTCGTAGACGACCTTGAAGATGGCGCGGGTGGCGACATCGCGGGGGACGAGGTTGCCGTACTTGGGGTACCACTCCTCGAGGAAGTACCAGCGATCGCCTTCAGGGATGGATTGGGCGGTGCGCTTGTCGTTCTTGTCCTTGGGGACCCAGACGCGGCCGCCTTCGCCGCGGGCGGACTCGGACATCAGACGGAGCTTGTCTTCGCCCGGAATGGCGGTGGGGTGGACCTGGATGAACTCGCCGTTAGCGTAGTACGCACCCTGCTGGTAGAGGGCCGACTGGGCAGAGCCGGTGCAGACGACGGAGTTGGTGGATTTGCCGAAGATGGCTCCGTTGCCGCCCGTGCAGATGATGATGGCGTCAGCGGGGAAGGTGCGGAGCTCCATGGAGCGGAGGTCCATGGCGGAGATGCCGCGGCAGACTCCGTGCGAGTCGAGGACGGCGGAGAGGAACTCCCAGCCCTCGTACTTGGTGACCTTGCCTTCGGACTCGTAGCGGCGGACCTGCTCGTCGAGAGCGTAGAGAAGCTGCTGGCCGGTGGTAGCTCCGGCGAAGGCTGTCCGGTGATATAAAGTCCCGCCGAAGCGGCGGAAGTCCAACAGGCCCTCGGGGGTGCGGTTGAAGGGGACACCCATGCGGTCGAGCAGGTCGATGATGGCGGGGCCCTGCGCGGTCATGTTCTTGACGGGGGTCTGGTTGGCGAGGAAGTCGCCGCCGTAGATGGTGTCGTCGAAGTGCTTGAAGACGTCGTCGCCCTCGCCCTTGAGGTTCTTGGCGGCGTTGATGCCTCCCTGGGCGCAGACGGAGTGCGAGCGCTTGACCGGGACGATGGAGAAGAGGTCGACCTTGCCGCCGGCTTCGGCGATCTTGATGACGGCCGAGAGGCCGGCCAGGCCTCCACCTACTACGATGATTCGGGGTGTTGCTGCCATGTGCGAGATCCTATCTTGCGGAAGAGAACGTCTTCAGAATGAATGCCATCATTGTTAGGAAGGCGACTACATGAACGGCCCAAAGAGCTACCAGGGATTTTCTGAGGCTGCTTGCTGGGAAAAGCTCGCGATGCATCGGTACAGCTTGATAGTCGAAGGGCAGACCGTGGGTTCCATTGAGCGACACTACCCCAGCGTTACTTAGTTGGGATTGCATCCTCGACCTGATGACCGTCATGGCTTTGAAGCACACGCCTACCAAGATGACGTAACAGATAACGACAATGACCGACGGCGTCATTGAACTTGACCTGGTTGTTGCGGATTGGTTGAGTTCGGCGGTGGTGTTGAAGGCTTGAGAAGTGTGATACCAGCATGCTCGGGCATGACGTCCTCTGGTGCAGGTGGCGCGGTCACTATGGCGTAGATGCTTGTGAGTCCCATGAGGCAGAGGGCGATGCCGACGACGGCGCAGACGTAGCCGAAGCGTTTGCGGGCCTTGTCGCCGGGGGTGATGCCCCACTTGGCGGCGAAGAGCCATATACCGTAGGCGAAGTGCCAGGTGGTCGCAACCATGGCGATGACATAGATGGCGACCATCCAGGGATTGGAGAGCTCGTGCTGGACCTTGGCGAAGGCTGCACCGGGGTGCTCGGGGAGCGAGACTCCCATGAAGCGCTGCCGCAGGACGTGCTGAATGATATAGAAGAAGGCGATGATACCCGTCACGCGCTGGGAGATGTACATCCAGTTGCCGGCCCAGGGGTAGACGTTCACGTTCGAGCGGCCGCGGATGGCGATGAAGACGCCGTACAACGCGTGGTAGGCGAGCGGGATGAAGATCAGGCCCCACTCGAGGACGCGGACCAGAGGCAGGGAGTTGAGGAAGAGGACTTGCTTGGCGTAGGCGAGGGGGCCGTTGACGATCTCGAAGTTGGAGACGATGTGCTCGACCAGGAAGGCGCCGATGGGGACGATCCCGGTGAGGGAGTGGAGCTTGCGCCAGAAGAAGGAGTGGCCTTCGCCCGCACGAAGCGGTTGCACACCACGAAGGGAGGGCGTGGCAGGTGGGGCTGGCGGTGCGGCAGTGGCCATGGCGGAACTCCTTGAAGTCGTTGGGAGTGCTGCCGTGTAGGGATTTTTCAGCAGCAGGCTGATTATTCCGCTGTGGTTACGCCAGCGTCAAGGAATCAAGGGGTTTTCGTGCGATTACCGTGATGTTTGTGCGATTAAGTGTCAATTCGAGAAATGCGAGTTTTTAGGTCCGAATTTGGATCAGGAGAGTTGGGGCAGAAGAGCCTGGAGAGCTCGTCCACGATGGCTTACGGAGAGTCGAGTGGTGAGGTCAATTTCGGCCATGGTTTTGCCGAGCTCCGAGAGGAGGAAGAGCGGATCGTAGCCGAAGCCTCCGGCTCCGCGTGGAGAGGAGAGGATGGTTCCTTCGACGGTGCCTTCGGCGGTAGCGATGACGTTGCCGTCACGGGCGGCGGCGAGCACGCAGCGATAGCGGCCCTGACGGTTTGCTTCGGGGACTGCGTCGAGAGCGCGGAGGAGGTATTGGTTATTGCGCTGGTCGAGAGCGAGATCCGCATCCTGAGCGAAGCCGGAGTCTTCTGCGTAACGCGCGGAGCGGACTCCAGGAGCGCCTTGGAGAGCGTCGACTTCGAGGCCGGAGTCGTCGGCGAGGACG